>JANNNL010000025.1:0-6299 GCA_031398525.1 Actinomycetes bacterium
GTCAACCACGACGGGCATGGCCCCGACGGACGTTGACGAGGGCACGGCGTGGGCGTTTGCGCCATTCGCCCCGGCGGCAACGATCGTGTCGAACGCGGGGCTCTCGGCGCCGACCAACCGCATCTGGGCCTCCATCGTCACGGCGATCTCCAACTCGGTCGTGGCCGGCGTCATCGTCTCGGTGACATCGGCGAAAATTGCCGCCGCGATCGATGCCGCGTGGCGGATACGGGCAACCTCTCCGTCGTCCTTGCGGCGTCGGAGTCGTTCGACCAGCCCTGACGTGGGAGCGAGTGGATAGCCGACGGCGGTCTCGAGACCGGTGCGGCGGGCCACCGTGACGTGGTTGGCCTCGAATCCGACGCGGGCACCGGCGCAGCGGCGAGCCAACGCGGCCATCTGCTCGGCGGGTTGCTCGACGATCAACGTGGCGTCGACCCCGGCGGTGGCGAGTTGATCGGTGGCCATGAATCGGTAACGACCATCGGTGACGAACATCACGTCATCTCGACCGATGACGACGATTGCCGCCGAACCCGTGAAGCCGGTCAAGTAGCGGATGTTGGCCAGATCGGTGACGATCAATGCGTCGATACCGGTGTCGTCCAGCACAGTTCGCAATCGAGCGAGTCGGGCAACTCGGTCGAGAGGTGGCAGAAGGTTCACGAATCCGCCGACGGACCGAGGGGGTCGCCGGCGACGGAACTGCTCATCGGCCTCCGCCCGTACTCCTGCGCCCAGTCGATGCCGTTCGTGTCGTCCTTGGTTGCGTCGCCGGCCACGTCTCGCAGCCGCATCAGCGAGTCGCGTCGGTCGATCGACCACGGCCCGATGGTCAACGAGACGTACGAGACGCCACCCGCCAGCAGCGGAAGCCAGTACTGGGCGATGCGATAGATGATGACCCCGAGGGTTGCGGTGTTTTTGGTGATGCTGAAGCCGACCAGGGTTGGGATGAGCACGCCCTCGATGATGCCGAGACCACCGGGAAGCACCGGAATGACGGCCAGCAGATTGGCGAGACAGAACGCAACCAGCAGCCCGTCAAGTGGCGCGGTGTCGCCCAACGAGCGCAGGAAGACCCACAGCGCGGCGGCGTCGAGCATCCAGTTGGCGACGGCCCATGAGATGACTTTGGTCAGCAGCCGGCGATCGTGGAGTAACTCGCGGACCCGGCTGGCGACATGACGGATGACTTCGACGGCCTTGTCGGGGCCAAACTTCAATCGGCCGGCAATGCTCCGCACGATACGTTCAGCCCGAGCTTGGCCCCGCAAGAGGCCGACGACCAGGGTCGCCGCCAGTGCGATCAATGTCACCCCGACCATCGCCGCAAGTCCGTAGAACGGATTGACACCACGGATCGGGATGGAGATCAGGAGGGCGACGAGAAAGAGCAGGTTGAGGACAACCGCCGAACCGAGGCCGACCGTCGCCAACGCAAATCCGGCGTCGGTTCCTTGAACTCCCGAGAGGGTCAGTAGCCGGTAGCCGAGGGCATTCCCGGCCGCGCTGCCCGCAGGGACGATCGATGAGACGGCTTTGGTCGAGAGTTGGATGCGGAACAGGCGGGCCAACGAAATGACCCGTCGCGGCAACGCCGCATGGGTCAGCATTGAGTAAGCGACGAGCGCCGCTACCTCGAGGGCGAGTCCGACGACCAGCAAGGCCGGATTGATGTCGCGCAGGTTTTCGATCGCGGCGCGTGTCCCGGGAATCTGGGGCAGCACAAAGAAGTAGATGACGAACAGCACGAACATGACCTTGAACGTGCCTCTGACCACCGGCCACGGAACGCGGCGGTGCAAAACGGCACCACTTTCCAGGCGCGTAGATGGGGCTGGCACGTCCGCCATTCCCCCATTGCTAGCCGATTTTCGTTCCCGGATCGAGCATCACATTGACGGCGCGTGGGAATCGCCCCGGGAAACTGCGGCTATGCGGTCGCCGGGAAGCAGTTGATGACCTGGTCAAGCCAAGCGTCGTACGCCGGGCTGAGCGCGCTGGGTGACTTCCCCAGCCGGACGATCACGAGGTCTCGTTCTGGTGAGACGATGGTGCGTTGGCCCTCGTATCCGCTGGCGAAAAACGTCGACCGGCTGTGTCGCCAGAGCCACCACTGAGCGCCGTAGCCGTGGGTTTCATGGGCCGGGAGCGGTGCGTGAATCGGCGCGCGTGCGTGATCGACCCATCCGTCGGGGAACAGCCGTTCGTCGCCCCAGCAGCCGTTACGCAGGTAGAGGTAGCCGAACCGGGCGAAGTCGAGCGCGGTCGCATAGACGTACGACGAGCCGACAAAAGTTCCGGCGGTGTCGAACTTGGGCACGGCGCTCGTCATCCCGATCGGACCGAACAACCGGTGCCGCAGGAACTCCGTCATGCCGATCTGCCCGCCGCCGACGAGGTCGCCGACGAGGTCGCCGACGATGCGGGCGATGATGTTGGTCGTGCCACTGGCATAGTTCCACATCGTGCCGGGTTCGTGGTCAAGGGGAAGCGCAGCCGCAAAGCCCGCGTGATCGTCGACCCCTTCGCCGAAGAGCATCTCGATGACGTGCGAGACCTCGGCGTCGACGTAGTCCTCGACGAAATGCAGCCCGCTCGACATGTTCAACAGTTGCTGCATGGTGATGTGGCGACGCTCATCGTCAGCCCACGCGGCCACGGGAACGGGGGCATCGAGGTCGATCAGTCCATCGCCGACGAGCAGCCCGACGGCGGCATGGGTGATGCTCTTGGCCATCGACCACGAGATCAGTGTCGTGTCGCGATCGGTGTCGGGTCCGTAGGCCTCGACGATGAGGCGGCCGCGATGTATGGCGGCGACGGCCAGGGTGAGACCGAGTTCCGCTGGTTGGGCGAGGGCGTCATCGATCAGCCGCTGCAGTCGGTTGGCGTCGACGTCATCGTCGGGGCTGCCGGGAGGCCATTCAGTCGTGGGCCAGGGGAGGCCGTCGGGCTGGGCCGGGAGTACTGACGAGTTCACGAGGCGAGACGGTACCCGCAGTCATCGTCGCCGACGGGCGGGTCCGGTGGGATTCAGTCGCGATCGACCCATTTGGCTGGTAGTTCGCCGATCGGGGTGAGGGCTTGGCCGATGGCATCCTCGACGGTGGTGGCTCGACGGGCGAGCGAACGGTGCTCGGGACGCACGAATCCGGCGGCGGTCATCGTGTCGAGCGCGACGAACATGGCACCCCAAAAGCCGTCGACGTCGAGGAGTACGACCGGGGTCTGGGTGAGGCCGAGCTGCACCCAGGTCAAGGCCTCGAAGGTCTCATCGAGGGTGCCAAACCCGCCCGGCAGGGTGATGATCCCGTCGGCCATGGCATTCATCATCGCCTTGCGTTGGTGCATCGACGAGACGATGTGCAGTTCGTTCAATCCCCGATGGACGACCTCACGATCGGCGAGTTGTTCGGTGATCACCCCGGTGACGTGACCACCGGCAGCCAAGCAGGCGTCGGCAACGGTGCCCATCAGCCCGACGTTGCCACCCCCGTAAACGAGTGCGATGTGTCGGCGACCCATCTCGGCTCCCAACGCGGCGGCCATCTCGCCGTACTTGCTGTGGTTGCCGTGGTTGGCCGCCATGTAGACCGCGAGACGTGGGTTGGATCCGCCGGGCATCCCCCGATCATGGCACCCGCCGATCCACTCCCGGCGACTGGATTGGGTGTTCGGCGACCCGAATCAGTCGCAGGAATAGTCGAGGCAATCGTCGAGGCAATCGTCGGTCGATCTGACGTCGCCGCTTACCCATCGGTAAGTTTGAGGGATGGCGAATGCTTCCTCTCCCGTCGTGCCCGCTCCCGATCTGACCGCCGCAGTGGGGGTCATCGAACTGGCCGAGAATGCGGTGCATCGCGGCATCCGCCACCTGGCCGAGTTGGGGGGCCCCGACGTCAACCAGGTGCTCGCCTACGACATCGCGCATGCCGCGTCCGCATTGGCCACCGCCCGCTCGATGCTCGACTACGGCGCGAAAGGTCCGACCGAGGCCGCGTTGACCTGCGCATTCGTTGCCGATGCGTTCCGCGACTTGGTTGCCAAGCTCATCGGGCGCGAGGCCCTATGGGATGTCAACCCGGCCGACCTGTCCGGCGCCCACGATTTCATCGTTGCCTATAGCGACCCAGCTTTCGTCGCCTCGTTGGCGACGACGCCCGGGCCCCGGCACCTCGACCCCGAGTACGAGATGGTCGCCGACACGTTCAAGGCATTCGCCGACAAGGAGATCAAGCCGCAGGCCGAACACGTGCATCGCCACAACGGCGACGTGCCCGAGGCGATCATCGCCGGGCTGGCCGAGCTGGGGGCGTTCGGGTTGTCGGTTCCCGTCGAGTATGGCGGCTACAACGAGGGGGGCCTGGGGGAGTACACGGCGATGGTCATCGCCACCGAGGAGCTGTCACGCGGATCGCTGGGGATTGGTGGCTCATTGATCACCCGTCCTGAGATCCTCACCCGCGCCCTGGTCAAGGGGGGTACCGAGGAGCAGAAGCACTATTGGCTGCCGCGCCTGGCGACCGCCGAGACGATGGTCGCCGTCGCGGTGACCGAACCCGACTACGGCTCCGATGTGGCCGGGGTCAAGGTCACCGCCACGGCCGCCAACGGGCCCGATGGCGAGCCGGGGTACGTGATCAACGGGGTCAAGACGTGGTGCACCTTCGCGGCACGCGCCGACGTGTTGATGCTCCTCGCTCGCACCGATCCCGATCGCTCCAAGACCCACCGTGGCCTCTCGGGATTCATCGTGCCCAAGCCGCAGGGCGAGGCCCACGGCTTCCAGTTCACTCAGCCGGCTGTGGGCAACCGGGTCGGCAAGATGGAGGGTCGCCCGATCGACACCATCGGGTACCGCGGCATGCACTCCTATGAGATTGCGCTCGAGGACTGGTGGGTGCCTGCGGCCAACCTGATCGGCGAGGAGGCCGGACTCGGCAAGGGTTTCTACTACCAGATGGAGGGCTTCGAGAACGGCCGCCTGCAGACCGCGGCGCGTGCCGTCGGCGTGATGCAAGCCGCGTACGAGGCAGCCGTCGAATACGCCCAGAACCGGGTCGTGTTCGGCCACAACATCGGCGACTACCAGCTCACCCAGGTGAAACTCGGACGGATGGCGATGCTCATCCAGGCCGGCCGCCAGTTCATGTACCAAGTGGCCGTGCTGATGGCCAAAGGCGAGGGTGCGACCGAGGCGTCGATGGTCAAGGCCTATGTCTGCAAGGCTGCCGAATGGGTCACCCGCGAAGCGATGCAGATCCATGGTGGCATGGGCTACGCCGAGGAGTTCCCCGTCAGCCGACTGTTTGTCGACGCCCGCGTGCTGTCGATCTTCGAAGGCGCCGACGAAACCCTCTGCCTCAAGGTCATCGCCCGCCGCCTGACCGCCTGACCGCTCGCTCGCCGTCTGGGGATCACCGAACTTCGTGCGTTGTGACCCGATCATCCGGCGACCCGCTCCCAGCTATTCGATCGTTACTGCGTCGAGCAGGCGAAACGCGTCCGAAGGTCAATAGCTGGGAGCGTTTGGTCCCGTTTGCTCAATACTCGCAGTACGCATCCGTGATACGCTGTGAGGTATGCAGACCAAGGAACGGGCCACGGTGACGTTGACGGCCGAGACGCTCCGAGAGGCTCGAGCGATTATTCCCGACCTCAACCTTTCGGCCCTCTGCGACGAGGCATTGGCTCAGCGCGTGCAAGAGGCGCGTGCAGCCGAGATGGCTCGATCGTACGCTGAACACCCCAGCGACTACGACGACAACATCGATTGGGGCGGCATCTACGGCGTATCGCCCGAAGAACAGGCGAGGGCGCTGGGCGCGCGTCGGCCGTGGAAGGCCGACGAATGAAACGTGGCGAACTTTGGGTAGCGGCGGTGGACAAAATGCGGCCAGTTCTCGTCCTGTCGACATTTACGGGGCTGAACGAGATTCAGGTCATTCCCGTGACGACGCGGATTCGAGGGCTAGCGACTGAGGTGCTCGTCGGTCCCGACGACGGGCTGCACGACGACTGTGTCCTGAACGCACAACAACTACAACTCGTGCCCAGCGACGTATTCAGCGTGCGAATCGGGGAACTTGATGCTCAGAAACTCTCCGACGTGTGCTGGGCCGTCAAAGCAGCAATCGGTTGTTGACAGTCAAACAGGCACGAAGCAGATGAGACGCGCCGCCAGACTTACTACGAGCTCGTCGATCATTGCCCCGATCTTGGCGGCGGCTGAACGAACTGAAGCTACCGCGACTCGCGTTCGGCTCCGCGGCGCAGGCTGCGGTTGACGATCA
>JANNNL010000666.1:0-6462 GCA_031398525.1 Actinomycetes bacterium
CCGGGGTGACCCCCACACCGCCGACGACGAAGACGCCGCGGCGGTCGCGCAGTACTGCGCTTGTCGTGGTTCCGTAGGGTCCCTCGACGACCACCTTGGTGCCATGCGGGAGGGCCATGACGGCGGTCGATCCGTCGCCGAGGCTCTTGATCGTGAATCGCAGGCCGGCGGTGGTCGGGGTCGCCGACAACGAGAACGGGTGCGATTTCCACCACATGCCCCGCCGCAGAGGCCTCACAAAGAAGAACTGGCCGGCGGCCGCGCGCATCGTCTTCAACCGGGGCCCGGCCAAATGGAGCGCGGTCACGCCCGGGGCGACCGCGATCGCGTGTTCGACCCGTAGGGGGCGCACCCAGGCCCGCGCCAGTCGTCCCCAGCGTCCCCACGCCACGCATGCCACTGCGGCGACGTGGAGTGCGGCCCAGAAGACCCGCGCCACACGATCTTCGGCAAGGTCGGTTCCAAGTACGATCTGATGCCCATAGGACAACCCGAACCCGACGTAGACCGCGAGGTGCACGAAGTACCACGTCTCGTACGACAGCCGCTTCCGGATCGACTTGAGCGAGCTCAAGATCACCAGCGCGGTGATGGCTCCACCAGTGGTGGCGAGACCCATGTACGGCTCGCCACCGATGAAGTCGGAGATCGTCTGGCGCAGTCCCGAGTGGATGATCCAGTCGGTACTGCCGGTGGCGACGTGCGCGATCAGCAAGATGCCGATGGTGTCTCCAATGACCCGATGCCACAAGAAGAGGCGGTCCATGCCGAAGAGCCGCTCGAGAGCGGCGGGTCGGCCGACCAACACCATTCCAACGATGGCCAGGCCCGAGGTGATCAGGCCGGTCAACCGACTGAGCGACGCCCATGCCGTGTCCCATCCGCCGGTCAGTTCCGTCCATCCGCCGTGTCGAACCCATATGCCGATGATGCACAGCACGTAGGTCGCGGCCGCCGCCGCCAGGTCCGTCGCGATCAATCGGCTGCGCGCCGGAGCCCGAAGCCGACGAGGCGCTGGGGCGCGGCTGGTGGTTGCGTGACGCGTTGCTGTGGGCATCAGGGAGTGCTTCGTTCCGTTGGGTTACTCGTTCGGCGCAGCTGCTGCCGTCTCGATCGGCGGGAGCACGAGGCCGATCGACGCACCACCGCCGGGGCGGTTGACCGCGAAGACTGTACCGCCGTGGCGGGTGGCGATGTCCTGCACGATCGAGAGTCCGAGGCCCGATCCTGGCTGGCTTCGTGCCGCAACGGCGCGATGGAAACGGTCGAAGATCCGCGGCAGGTCGCCGTCGGCGATCCCCGGCCCGCGGTCGTTCACCTCGACCCGACCATTGCGGATGACGATCTCGATCGGAGCGTCGCCGGCGGGATCGAACTTGATGGCGTTGTCGACCAAGTTCCCAACGGCTCGTTCGAGAGCTGCTTGTTGGCCGGTCACCACGCTCGCATCGGCATCGACGTTGATCGCACGGTCGGATCGCCGGCTGGCTCGCTCACTCGCGCGCCGGGCCACGTCGGCCAAGTGGATGGTCTCGACTGGTTCGTCGGCGCGTTGGTCGGTGGCCAGTTCAACGAGTTCGTTGACCAGATTCGTGAGCTCCTTCGTCTCGCTGTCGAGATCGTTGAGGACGCTCTCGCGGACTATCGGGTCCATGTGCTCGTGGCGGCGCAAGGTGGCGATGTTGGTTCGCAAGCTGGTCAGCGGCGTACGCAACTCATGCCCTGCGTCTTGGACGAGGCGTTTTTGGTCGTCGCGGGAGCGGGCTAGAGCGCCCAACATGCCGGAGAATGCGACGCTCAGCCGCCCGGCCTCGTCGCTGCCGTGCACGGGGACCGACACGTCGAGGCGGCCGGTGCGGGCGACGTCTTCGGCGGCGATCGTCAGTTGGGCAATCCGTTGGGTGATCTGGCGGGCGATCAGCCAGCCGACCATTGCGGCGGCCACACTGACCAGTAGGACCGCAATTGCCGTCTTCTCGCGCAGGGAATCGAGCACACGATCGGTTTCGACGAGGCTGCGGGCAACCTGGATCTGGTAACCGTTGCCGATCGGGGCCGTCACCATTCGGTAGCGCTCGCCATCGATGGTGACGTCACCATAGTCATGGGGGTAGCCATCGAACATCTGGCGGGTCAAGTTGTCGGCCACGAGCGGCAGCGGACTCGACCCGATGATCAGTCGTGCGGTACCGGACTCGTCCACCACCTGGACCACAACCTGGTCGAACCGTCGGCTACGGAGCGAGCCTTCCACGCCAAGATCGATGTGTCCGTCGTCGTCATGGTCACTGAGGGCTCGATCCGGCGGCCCGCCGCTAACGATCCGAGCCAACTCGCCGGCACTCGGCTGGGGACCACCTCGCCCGAGACGGTCGTTGAAGCTACGTTGAAATCCGTCGGTGAACGCGTCGCTGGCGTCGTCGATCGACCGATTGACCTCTCGCAGGAGGTTGCGCTGGATCTCGCCGTACGTCCACGCTCCGAGCGAGAGCGTGGCGATGGCCGAGAGCAGGCCGAGGGCGGCGACGAGCTTGGCCCGCAACGTCATGACGGGTGCACCGAGATCATGTCGCTCGAGCGGTGTAGCCGACGCCGCGCACGGTGTGAATCAGCTTGGGTTCGAACCCGTCGTCAAGCTTCCGCCGTAGGTAGCTGATGTAGACCGCCAGGTTTTTGGAGTCGGGACCGAAGTCGTACCCCCAGATGCGGTCGTAGATCGTGGAATGGTCGAGCACGATTCCCTGGTTGCGAACGAGCAGTTCGAGCAACTCGAACTCCGTTCGGGAGAGTTCGACCTCGGTGGAGTCTCGCCACACTCGGCGGGCCGCCGCGTCGATGCGCAGATCGGCGAGCCGTAGCCCATCTCCCGCAGGCTCGTCGTCGGGGCGGGCGCGTCGCAACAGGGCGCGCAGCCGGGCGAGCAGTTCACCCAGGTCGAACGGCTTGGGAAGGTAGTCGTCGGCCCCGGCGTCGAGCCCGGCGATTCGCTCGGATGTCTCGGTGCGAGCGGTCAACAGCAGAATCGGCACCCGGTTTCGTTCGGCCCGCAAAACCCGGCAGACCATCAGGCCGTCGACATTGGGCATCATCACGTCGAGAAGTACCGCATCGGGGGTGTCGGTCGCAATCATCTCCAAAGCGATGGCTCCATCGGTGGCGGTGCGCACGTCGTATCCCTCCAGGGTGAGGACGCGAGCCAGCGAATCGCGGATGGCGCGGTCGTCATCGACGACAAGAATCCGATCGGTCACCCCACCATCGTGCTACGTGAAGGTGAGAGAAGCGTGAGCACGGGTTGACTTCTTCGTAGGAACCACCGATAGGAAGGGCGTTATGGCCGAGTCGCGCACGTTCCGCTCGCTGCGCGAGCGCAATGCCAAGTTGTTCTTCCTTGGCCTGTTGGTGTCGAACGTCGGAACGTGGTTGCAGGCCACCGCTCAGGTGTTGCTGGTCCAGGAACTGGGTGGCACGGGGGTGCAACTCGGGATCGTGTTGATGTGCCAGTTCCTGCCGATGCTGTTGTTCGGACTATCGGCCGGCGCCTTCGCCGACCGGGTGAACCGGCGGCGGCTGACGATGGTGACCCAGGCCGGCATGGGGGCGCAGGCGCTGTTACTCGCCGTGATCACCGGCGCCGGGCTGGCCACGATCCCGATGGTGTACGGGCTCTCGTTGGTGCTCGGGGTTCTCGCGGCGATCGACAATCCAGCCCGTCGTGGAATGGTTGTCGAGCTTGTCCAGGTGGGCGAGCTGTCGAATGCGCTTTCGCTGAACACCGCCGTGATGACCGGGTCGCGGGTCTTCGGTCCCAGCCTGGCCGCGCTGCTCACCGCAAGTGTCGGCACGGCATGGTGTTTCGCGCTGAACGGGCTGTCGTTTCTGGCGATCATTGGTGCTCTGGCGGCGATTGACCCGGCGAAACTGCACCCGACACCGCCTCGCCCGCGCGGTGGGCGACCGGTGCGCGACGGCTTGGCGACGGTATGGGCTGACCCGGTCTTGCGGCGGACGCTGGTGGTGTTTACCCTGGTCGGAACGTTTGCGTTCAACTATCAGGTCTCGTTGCCGTTGGTCGTACGAGACAACCTGGGGGCCGACAAGGTGGTCTTCGGATGGCTGCTCTCGGTCAACAGCGTCGGCAGCGTGTTCGGCTCGTTGCTCACTGCCCGACTGCGGCATGTCGGTCAGCGATGGCTGTACGGCGCGCTTGGAATCCTGGTGGTCGCAAGTCTGATGCTCTCGGCGGCCCGCAATATGCCGGTTGCGTTCATCTCGGGCTTTGCTGTCGGGCTGGGCGGAGCTGGATTTATCGCCGCGGCCAACGTGATATTTCAGCTGCGCTCGGACCCGACGATGCGAAGCCGAATTCTCGCGCTGACCGCGGTCGCGTTCCTCGGTTCGACCCCGATCGGCGCGCCGATCACGGGGTACATCGGCGACCGATTCGGTGCCTCGTGGTCGTTGCTCTACGGCGCACTGATCGCCCTGGGTTGCATGGGCCCCGGTGTAGCCGGACTCCTCCGAGGCGACTCCGCCCGGCGCCCGCTACCGTCGGCACGATGAACCCGACCAATGTCATGCGGATGATGCGGTGGAACGAGATGAGCGCAGCGGATCGGTCGGCGCTGTGCGACCGCAGCTTGGAGTCTGGGATCACTCCCGAGTTGCGCCGGTCGATCGGCGAGTTGATCGAGGACGTGCGGGAGCACGGCGACGACGCGGTGTGTCGGGCAACCGCCCGGTTCGACGGTGTGAGCATCACCCCGGCGGGATTGGCGGTCACCGAAGCCGAGTTCACTGCCGCCCGCCGACAGATCGACGATGGGTTGTTGATTGCGATCCGCGACATGATCGACCACATTCGCCGGTTCAACGAGGCGCTGCGGGCTCGCAGTAGCGACTGGATGTTCGAATCAGAGCCCGGTTTGATGGTCGGGGAGAAGATCACCCCCATCGCCTCGGCCGGGCTGTTCTGCCCGAGTGGGAAGGCGAGTTATCCCAGTGTGCTGGCTCAACTCGGCACTCCCGCGGTGGTCGCCGGGGTCGCTGAGATTGCCGTCGTCGTGCCGCCGAAGCCGGGTGGCAGGGGAGTGGTCGACCCGGTCGTGCTCACGGTTGCCGACGAACTGGGCCTGCACCGGGTATTCCGGGCCAACGGCCCGGCGGGGATCGCGGCGCTCGGGTTCGGCACCGATACGATCCCGAAGGTCGCCAAGATCGTCGGGCCGGGGAGTTGGCCGGTGACCTGCGCCCAGGTCGAGATGCAGCGGTGGGGGACGGCGACGATGATGGCGCTCGGCCCGACCGAGAGCCTGGTGATTGCCGACGACTCGGCCGACCCGATGCGGCTGGCCGCCGACCTGCTGGTCGAGGCCGAACATGGCGCCGACTCGTGCACGGTGCTGGTGACGACGTCGATGGCGTTGGTCGCCGAGGTGGAAGATGCCCTGACCGAGCAGTTGGCCGACCTTCCCCCGGTACGCGCCGAGGCGGCGCGGGCGGCGCTGGGCGTCAACGGGGGTTGTGTGCTCGTCGACGATCTGGTCGTGGCCGCCGAGGTCGCCAATGCGTTCGCCCCGGAACACCTCCAGCTCGTTGTCAGCGGCGTTGCTGAACCGGCGGTACTGGCCGCGTTGACTCACGCGGGTGAAGTGCTGATCGGCCAGGACACGCCCTTCTCGGCGGGCAACTTCGTGATCGGCTGCCCCGCCTCGTTGCCGACCTCCGGGTTCGCCCGAGTGTCGTCGGGCATCACCGTCGAGGCGTTTCTGAAGCGAACGGCGATCGCTCGCGCTGATCGGTCGGCGCTGCAGCGGCTGGCCCCGTCGGTAGTGGCGTTGGCCGAGGTCGAAGGCTTCCCGGCTCACGCAAACGCCCTTCGCCGTCGATTCCCCGACATCGTTGGCGGCGTTCGCCGCCCGGCGTGAGTCATTTGGCCCGGTGATGCCACTCTGGGTGTGGGTCACGCGACCCATTGAGCGTCGAGTGACGGAGAACACGCGTATTTCGCGAACGAAAGTGGACTCTCAAACGTTGTAGAGATCAGCAACTCAGCCAACTTCTTTGAGGAACCAATCGCCATGGATACCACCTACATCTCCGAAGCCCGCATCGTCGGCATCGCCGCCGGTGACGTCATCGAGTTCGACTCCGACGGCATCACGACCACCGGCCTCGTGCTGCTGGCCGCCGACGAGTCGATGATCCTCGACTTGTGTGACGACTCGACCCCGCTGGTCGTCCGCTACGACGAGATCAGCGGCTTGCGTCGTTTCACTCCCGACTTCGACAGTTTGCTCAGCCTCGCGGCCTGAAGTACAACGTTTCTGATTGCCTGGAGTTCAACGTTGCTGATTGATGGCGGCCAAGTGATGGCCGAGCTATCCTTCGCTCGCCTCGTCGCCGACCGGCGCCAGCGTGATCGCCGCGACCGCACCGAAGATGGCGTTGCTCAAATGGCAC
>JANNNL010000068.1:0-7295 GCA_031398525.1 Actinomycetes bacterium
CCATCCGCCCCTCACCCAAGCGAGCTCGATGAACGATCGCGTCTATATCCACGAGTTCATCGATATCCGCGGTCACCACCGGGCCAACTACATGCATCACATGACCGCGAACTGGAGTCCGATCGGCCAGGAACTGCGGCACCAGTTGTGTTACGGCGTGTGGTCCCTTCTCGGCTCGACCGGAGCGTGGCCGCAGACCGTGAACATGTGGGAGGAGGATGGTTTCGACGGGCTGGCTCGATCGTTTGCGATCGAGGCCGTCGGCTCGGGAGCGCAGGATCCTGCACTGGCGAAGTGGTGGGCGAAGGCGTCGGAGTTCCGTCGCGGCGGCTTCGACCGGATCATGGTCCCGGCCCCCTGGACTCGCACGATCTCCGAGCTGTGTGCAGCTGGAGTGCGCGGCGACGTGTACGCCCACGAGATGGTGAAAGTCCGTCCGGGATCAGCCGTCGAACTGTTGGAGCGTGCCCGGGACGGCGCAGCCCCGATCCTCAACCGGTACGGCTGGGAGCTCGCCGGCGCGTTCACGACCGCGATGGTCGATGACGACGAGGCGTTGCTGTTGTGGGCCATTCCGACGTGGCAACAATGGGCCGATGCCGAAAACTCCCAGTCGGGCGACGACCAGTTGGTCGGCTGGCGCCACGGCGTGCGCGACATCGTCACGACCTGGCACCGGATCCTGTTGGTCGATTCGCCGTTGTCGCCGATGAAGACCGGTCGCCAGCCTGCACGTTCCGACCGCACCGACTGGGAGGATTGAGTCGTGTCGAGCAGCGAGGGCCCCGCGAACGAACGCCGCGGGCTCACCGATGAGGGCATCGCCGCGTTGCGGGCCCGTATCGGCATTCCCATGCCGCATCCGCAACCGCCGTGGTATCTGGAGCCGGGGACCGACGCGTTCCGCCACGTGGCCGAGGCCTTCGGCGACGACAATCCGTTGTGGTGCGACCCGTCATACGGGCCGAGAACCGTATGGGGCGGGCCGATTGCCTCGCCGAACATGAACGGTGGTGACACCCTGATCGGCGAGAACGAGATCACCGAACTCGACCCCGAGACCAAGTCGTTGTTGAAGGGCGACCCATTGAAGGGTGCCCACGCGTACTACTCGGGGAGCTACCGCGAATGGTGGAGTCCGCTGCGGCCAGGGATGCGGGTGACCCGTCGCAACGCCCTCGTCGGTGTTCACGACAAGGCGAGCGAGTTCGCCGACCGGTCCGTGCACGAATGGACCGCAGAGGTGTTCGCCGCTTCGGATCGTCTGCTCTCGGCCCAGTTCCGGTTGATGATCCGCACCGATCGCCGCGGAGTCGAGGCCAAGACCGAGGGGGGTGGCGGCAAGTACGCCATGACCGAGATCTTGCCCTACTCCCCCGAGCAACTCGCCGAGATCGACGCGGCCTACGTAACCGAGCCCGCCCGCCGCCGTGGATCCGAGCCCCGGTATTGGGAGGACGTCAACGAGGGCGATGAGATCAGTCCTCTGGTCAAGGGCCCGATGCGGGTCACCGACATGGTGGTGTGGCACACCGGCATGGGCATGGGTCTGTACGGAGTGAAGGCCCTGCGCCTCGCCTACCAGCAGCGCCAGCGGGTGCCCGGTTTTTTCCGACCCGACGACCTCAACATCCCTGACGTGCACCAGCGGGTCCATTGGGATGCCGAATGGGCCAAGCGGGCGGGCAACCCGGCCACCTATGACTACGGCAGGATGCGCGAGACGTGGCTCGTCCATCTGTGCACGGACTGGATGGGCGACGACGCCTGGCTGGCCTCGCTCGATGTCGAATTCCGCAAGTTCAACTATGTCGGCGACACCCACTGGATGAGCGGACGGATCACCCGCAGGTACCTCGCCGACGGCGACCGACCCGCGGTCGATCTCGACATCTGGGGCCGGAACCAGCGCGGCGAGATCACGTGCCCCGGCCACGCCACGATCCTGCTACCGAGCCGTACGCATGGTGCGGTGCGCCTGCCGTCACCTCCCGGCGAGGCCGCGACGTGCCAGGAGGCACTGGACGCCCTCGCCGAGCGATTCGCCCGCAACGAGACACAAGGATCAGCCGGATGACGAGGGAGCAATCACGATGATGCGCGACTATCCGGCCGCGGCAGACGGACTCGTCGTCGAGCACGACGGTGGCATTCTTCGGCTGCGCATCGATCGGCCGGAACGGCGCAATGCGCTGACCGACGAGATCGTGCTGGCCCTCAGCCAGATCATCGAGGTCGCCGGGTCCGATGAGTCGGTCCGCGTGATCCATCTGTCGGGCACCGGCGACCACTTCTGCTCGGGCTTCGACATGTCACTGCGCGGCGGACAAGAGCGCCAACGTGTCGGCTCGACTCAGCGTCAGATGCGCTGGCACGTCAACCGGCTGATCCCATCGATGCTCGAAACCCAGACGCCGATCGTCACCGCGGTGAAGGGTTGGGCAATCGGACTCGGGATGAACATCGCCTTGGCGAGTGACTTCGTTGTCGCCGCCGACGACGCTCGGTTCTGGGCACCGTTCACCAGCAACGGGTTCACCCCCGACAGTGGCTCGTCATGGATCATCCCGCGCCTCGTCGGTGTCGCCAGGGCCAAGGACATGATCTTGCTCGGCACCAAGGTTTCCGGGACCACCGCGGCGGACTGGGGACTGATCCACCGCGCCGTGCCGGTCGCCGCGGTCGACGCGGCCGCCGAGGAGCTCGTCGCCACCCTCTCACGGTCTGCGACCGTTGCCATCGGGCTGGCCAAGTCGTTGATCCACCGCTCGCTCACCGCCGATCTCGCACACCACCTCGCCGATGAGGGTTTTGCCATGGAACTCACCAGTCGCAGCGAGGACTTCAAGGAAGCCGGCCGGGCCGGGCGCGAGAAACGACCACCCGAGTTCACCGGCACATGATCACCGACGGGAATAGCTGATGAGGGGCATCCTCGGTTGGGGCACGTACGTCCCGTACCGGCGGCTTGACCGATCGACCATCGCCGCGGTCGCTGGCTCCGGCGGGGGCAAGGGCCACCGTGCGGTCGCGTCCTACGACGAGGACACCACGACGATGGCCGTGGAAGCGGCCCGGTCCGCCCTCGCATCGTCACCGGCGGTGACGCCGAGCAGCGTGTGGTTCACCACCGTCGTACCCGCGTACCTCGACAAGACCAACGCCACGACCATTCACGCAGCACTCCGCCTCGACCGGAAAGTCCCCGCGTATGACGCATTGGGTTCCGTGAAGTCAGCCGTCGGCTCGTTGGCGGCCGCGCTCGATGGCACTGGCAGCGCTCTCGTCATCGCGAGCGATCTGCGCTCCGGCCTGCCCGGCTCCACCGACGAGACCACCGGCGGCGATGGTGCGGTCGCAATTCTCCTCGGTGACGGCGACGATGGCGATGTACTCGCCGAGTTCATCGGCCGAGGCGTCGCCACCGAGGAGTTCATCGACCGCTGGCGGATCCCCGGCGAGAGCCGCTCGCGGCTGTGGGAGGAACGATTCGGAGAGACTCGCTACGCGGCCCTCGCTCCCCTGGCGTTTGGCGACGCACTCACCGCAGCGGGCGTCACCGCTGGCGACGTCGATCACTTCATCGTCGCCGGCACCCACGCCCGCGCGAGCGCCGTTGTCGCCCGCACGCCCGGGGTGCGCTCCGAAGCAGCCGTCGACTCGCTCGCAGCGACAGTCGGCAACACCGGCGCAGCACAGCCGGGGCTGTTGCTCGCGGCGGCGCTGGAACGGACACGACCGGGCCAGGTCGTCGCCCTTGTCGTCCTCGCTGACGGCGTCGATGTGCTGCTGTTTCGCACCACCGATCGGATCGCCGACTACCGACAGACCCGTCCTGTTGCCGCCCAGATCGCCCACCATGGCGCGATCTCGTATGGCAAGTTTCTCGCCTGGCGCGGCGTCCTGCCGGTTGACCCGCCACGCCGACCCGAGCCCGCCCGGCCGTCGGCCTCGGCGGTCGGCCGTTCGCTCGACTGGAAGTTCGGTTTCGTCGGCTCGGCCGATCACGACGGCGAAGTGCACCTGCCGCCGCGGCCCGGCGATATCGAGGCCCGCCCGATGGCAGCCGCGATCGGCACCATCGCGACGTTCACGATCGACCGGCTGTCGTACTCGGTCAGTCCCCCGATCGTGTTCGCCGTCATCGACTTCGACGGCGGCGGCCGACTCCCAATGGAACTGACCGACGTCGACGCCGATGACGTTCAGGTCGGTGACCGAGTCGAGATGACGTTCCGCAAGCTGTTCACCGCCGACGGCATCCACAACTATTTTTGGAAGGCCCGCCCGATCGGCGGCGGCACCAGCCCCTCAAGCGCAGCGAACAAGGCCGACTGACGTGGCATCACACGGCATCAAGGACCGGGTCGCAATCGTCGGGATGGGCTGCACCCGGTTCACCGAGCACTGGGACCAAGGCCTCGACGGGCTCCTCATCGACGCCGCCGACGCCGCCTTCCGCTCGGCCGGCACCACCAAACACGACGTCGACGCCTACTGGTTCGGCACCGCTCAATCGGCGATGAGCGGCATCGCCCTGGCCCGACCTCTGCAGCTCGAGGGCAAGCCGGTCACCCGCGTCGAGAACTACTGCGCCACCGGCGCGGAAACTCTCCGCCAGGCCTGTTACGCAGTGGCCAGTGGCGCGTACGACAGCGCAATGGCGATCGGGGCCGAGAAGGTCAAAGACTCAGGTATGCAGGGCCTCAACGCCTATCCGATCCCGAACGACGGCACCGCACGCACGCTCACCGCCGCAGCGATGTTCTCGATGGTCGTGCCCGCCTACGCCCAGAAGTACGGCGTTGATCGCGATGAACTCAAGCGGGTGCTCGCTCGCATCGCCTCGAAGAACCACTCCAACGGCGCCAAGAACCCGCTCGCCCAATTCCGCAAGGAAATGAGCGTCGAACAACTCCTCGCCATGCCCCGCGTTGCTGGCGACCTCTCCGTCTTCGACTGCGCCGGAGTCGCCGACGGAGCGGCGGCCGCCATTGTCGTACGGGCCGAAGACGCCCACAAGTACACCGACCGGCCGCTGTACGTCAAGGCGCTCAGCATGGTCGCTGGCAACGGCCAAGGGTTGATGGATCCCACCTACGACTACACCACCTTTCCCGAGATCGCCCGCTGCGCCACCGATGCCTACTCCCAAGCCGGCATCACCAGCCCCCGTGCCGAACTGGCGATGGCCGAGGTGCATGACTGCTTCACGCCGACCGAATTGGTCCTCATGGAAGACCTCGGATTCTGCGAGCGGGGCACCGCCTGGCGCGAGATCCTCGCCGGAGCGTTCGACCTCACCGGCGACCTCCCCGTGAATCCCGACGGCGGGCTGAAGAGCTTCGGCCATCCCACCGGCGCCAGCGGACTGCGGATGATGTACGAAGCATTCGTCCAACTCCGCGGCGACGCCCCGGCAGAGCGGCGGATCAGCACCTACGGCAAACGATCACTCGCCCTCACCCAGAACCTCGGCGGCTACCCCGGCGAAATGGTCAGCTTCATCAGCATCCTCGGCACCCAACTCGGCTGAGTCAACACCCGTACGCGAGCATCGCCCGCGGATTTCCCTGTGAATCGGAGAGAAGATGGCAAACGAAAAAGACCCGGGCAGCGAACTGGTCGACCGGATGTTTCCGGCACCGCGCGATCACGGGATCGCCCAAGCGGACCGGGCGGTGAGCTCGGTGCCGTCCGGCACCGATACGCCGCCGCAGGAGACTGGGGCAACGAAGTGGTACGAGGGGGGTGGCCGCAAGGGGGAGCGCGCCCGCAATGAGATCGTGATCTACCCGCCGACTCGCGGTCTGGCGACGCAGGGCGATCCATTCGAGCCGGCCAAAATCGGTGTGCTGATCGACATGGACATCGGCCAACTGCTGGCCGACTGGCTCGACCCGACGATCCTCGCCATCGAGGACGCGATGAACGAGGGCGTCTACGACCGGCCGGTGCAGATCATCGTGGCCGATGCCCGTGGCCTCCCGCGGGAGAACTTCCGCAAGCTCCGCGACGGCTACGAGTGGCTGTGCAATCAAGGTTGCGTGGTCATCCTCGGCCCGATGATCTCGGACAACTGTCTGTCGATCCAGGACCTGGTCAACCAGCGAAAAGTACCGGTGATCGGGTGGACCGGGGCCTGGAGGTTCGCGTCGGAGTACTGCTTCACGGTCGCCAATGGTGACATTCCGACCGAGGGCGTGATGTGCGCCCAGTGGCTGGCGAAGCAGGGCCACAAGAGCGTCGGGCTGTTCTGGGAGCAGGGCTCGTCGGGTCGTGACTACGCCGAGTTCTTCCGCGAAGAAGCCGGGCGATTGGGGATCACGATCACCCGCGATGTGAAGCTCGGACCGAACCCGCGCGGGCTCACCGATCATCTGCGGGCGATGCGCGACGGCGGCACCGAGGCTGTGTACTACGGCGGCTACGGTTATTCGACCTTCCATTTTGCCCGGGCATTCAAGGAGCTGGCGTGGGATCCGCCCCGCGTGATGGGCACTGCGTTCATGTTCTATTCGAACACGAACGAGTGGGCTCAGGGCCTCGAAGGATGGCATGGCGTCGACCAGCTCGGCGAGGATGGCACCAATCCCAACTACGAGGCGATGATTCGACGGTTCACGGCTCGGTTCGGCCGCACCTCGAAGAACGTCGTGGTAGCGCTCGCCTACGACACCGCTCGGGTCGCAATCCACGGCATCGCCAACGCGGGCATGGCAACCCCCGAAGAGGTCATGCGCGGCATGGAACGAATCCGCTGGATGCCAGCAACCAACGGCGGCCCGGGCACCTACATCCAGTTCGGACCGTGGGACCGCAAGGGCTACAAGGGCGACTTCCTGACCATCCGCGAGCTACGCGGCGGCGAGCTGCGCTTCGACGGCTACCACCGCCCGGAGTTCCCGTCCAACTCACAGTAACCGACCTTCCGACGACCTGTCACCCCGAGCAGGACGAGACCGAGGCCGAGGGCCAAGGCCCCGACCACCGCCCAACCGCCAGTCGATCCCCCCGTCTCTGGAAGCTTCGACGGCGGCGGCGACGGCACGACCACCCCGGCGTCGATCGTCGGATCGATGCGGTGCGCCGTGCCATCGGACGGCACCGCTGCTCGCACCGTCGGTGAGGTCGCCGACAGAGAGAACACGGGCGTCATCCCGTCGGCGTCAGGGTTCGAGTCAACGGCCGGATCAGTACCGGCACGGGGGATCGTCAGCACATTGCCCTCAGCCGGACTGAACTTCACCCGGTAGTCGCCGGCGATGAGACTGTCGAAGATGTACCAGCCGGCC
>JANNNL010000078.1:0-17182 GCA_031398525.1 Actinomycetes bacterium
ACCGCGACGGCGTCACGATCTGTTCAGTCTGGCGCTGTCGGCGTCGTCACCCGACACGATGACGGTCGAGTCCGTCGCGGCGCTGGTGCAAGATCCGTTCATCATCGATGTCGTGACCTACGAGGGCGGGGGGATGGCCGACTACTTGACGGACCGTGGCGAATTGCTTCCTGCCGACGAACTTGAGGTGTTCGATGGGTGGCTTTCGACGCCTCGTCGGCTGTGGGAGGTGCTGGCCGGCGAACGTGGGGTGAACACGACAATGCGCGACGTCGTAACGGGCGACGAAGTCACGGCGGCATGGTCGGCTCCAGGGAGGTCATTCGGGGTCGGTGATCAGGTTTTCGCCCGAATGGGCGAAGTCGCGGGCAGCTTGGTGATCGTCGGACCCCCGCTCGTGGTCACGGTCCGCGGTCACGAAGCCTTGCTCGGACTCCTCGACGCCGGCTACGACGCCGACACACTCGCCGCCTGGTACGGCTGGATGCTGACGCCGAGCCGGGAGTCGGAGCAGTCGGCGGACGACAGCGATGACAGCGATGACAGCGACGAGTTCGACGACCTGTCGTGAGTTGTTTTGATCAGGGATTTGTGGCGATGTCATGCCGCGCGGGCGGAAGTTAACCATCTATTCACAAGGGATGAGGATTTCTGCAATGAGATGCTCCGAGACTGGATGGCATGATCAAGACAACCACTCTCGATGACGCCTCAGTAAGGGTCACGTTCGCCCTCCTTGATGATGGTCGTACCACCGCGCTGATCGGTGATTTCAATGGTTGGGACCCGGCGGCCCATCCGCTGAAGAAGCGGTCGAATGGAACTCGTTCCGTTGCGCTCGTCGTGCCTGCCGGCGCGGCACTTCGGTTCCGCTACGTCGCCGATGGCGACTTTTTCGATGATCCCGAGGCGTCGGATTTCGAGCCGAACGGCTTCGGTCAGTTCCACGGAGTGCTCGTCGCCGCCTGAACCGGCCGTGCGGATGTCCCGGCCGTCTCGGATGTCGCCGTCTTAGAGCTCGCCGGCGAGTGCTCCGAGGCGTCGTTCGCCTGCCTCGGTTTGGCCACCACTCGCAAGGAACGACCGCATCGCAGCCTGGGTGCCAGGCCCGCCGAGCGTGCTTGCGAACGCGTCACCTTCGATCAGTAGGTCGTCGCCCACGCCCTTTTCGGAACGGAGGACCGATGCTTTCGCCGCGGCGACCGCGTGAGCCGGGAAGCGGGCGATCCGCTGGGCGAGGCGATCAACGAACGGCCACAGCTCGGTCTCCGGCAGCGCCCGGTTGACCCACCCCCACGATTCCGCGGTCGCCGCGTCGACATCGTCGCAACTCAGGATGGCCTCCAGCGCCCGTGACCGGCCAATCAGTCGCGGCAGGCGGACGGTGCCGCTCCCGCCCGGAATGATGCCCAGGGCAACCTCGGGCTGGTTGAAGACCGCTCGATCGAGCGCCGCAAACCGCATGTCGCAACTCAGCGCCAGCTCCGACCCGCCACCGCCGACGCGGCCCTCGATGACCGCAATCGTGGCCTTGGGCATCGTGCGAAAGGCTTCGCACATCACGTGGAAGTCGTTGAGATCGGTGGACGCTGGACGCGGATCGGTTGGGAAACGCAGAATCAACGAGACATCGAAGTGGGCGATGAAGAACTCGGGGTTGGCACTCCGCAACACCACCACCCGGACGTCGTCGTCGCTGGCCAACTCGCCCGCCAGTCGTCGCATCTCGGGGTACAGCGTGAGGTCGAACAGGTTGATCGGCGGATGGTCGATGGTGACGGTAGCAACACCGTCGTTGCTCGCCACCCGCAGGGCCGTGTAGGAGTCGGACACCTGTGACATCGGCTCAGCCCTGGGCCGCTTCGATGAATGTGCGCAACTCGGCCCGAAGGTCGTCGCCTGCCGGTTGAAAGGCGATCTCGGTCGCTCCAGCCGCGGCCGACGCGGCGAGGCGCTCGCGGATCTGGCTAGCCGTCCCGCTGCGACTGATCGCCGCGGCCAAGGTTCCGGTCAACGCCAGCCGGTCGTGGGCGTTGAGTTCGGTGAGGTGCCCGCGGTGCACCTCCAGATGCCGCAACGAGGGGTCAACCGCCTCGATCGAATCCCGCCACGCCGCCGCCCCGGGGAGCCGATCGAGCGCATCCGGGTTCCGTTCGTAGATGCCGTGATACGCGACCGCCGCGCCCGGGCCCGCCGATCGCAGCACTCGTTCGCTGTCGAGATCTTCGTCGTCGCCGATCACCGTGCCGAACATCAACTGCACCGACCAGTCGAAGCCGGCTACCGGGCTCGACGCCATCACTCCGTCACCGAGGTCGCAGGCGACGGCGACGCCCTTCGGGCCTCCGGTAGCGATCAAGATCGGTGGGCTCAGGGGCCGGGCCGGAGCCTGTCCGTCCGCATGGAGCATGGCGACCATCGCCCCGTCGACCTCGACGGCCTCGCCGCGCAAGAGGGCCCGCAACGACGTGACATAGGCGGCGACGTCGGCCCACTTCAGCGGCTTCTGACCGAGCGCCCGACGGCCGGTGAACCCCGAACCGAACGCGTAGGCCGTGCGCCCGGGGGCCAGATGTTCCATCTGGGCGATCGCCGACGCCGTCACCAGCACATGGCGCAGGTTGGGGATCAACACCCCGGGACCGAGGCCGATTCGCGACGTCCGCTGCGCGGCGAGGGCCAGTGTCATCCACACGTCGAGTTGCAGGGCGGGGGTGTCGTAGATCCAGGCTCGCCGGTAGCCGAGTTCCTCGGCATACGCGACGAGGTCGGGAGTGTCGACAGTCGGCGGAAAGGCACAGGATATGTCCACGACTCGCCAACCTAACGGGTTGGGTCTAGCCTGCGAGACGTGAGCGAGCTACCGCCACCGTCGTTGCCTCCACCACCGCCGCCGCCCCCACGCTTGGTCGCGCCTCCGCCGAGCTCGGGTCCTCCCGAGGGGTGGTACACGTTCGATGGTCATCAGCGCTGGTGGGATGGGCGAGCGTGGGGTCCGTACGCGCCGGAGTCGGGGTCGCAGGTACCGCGGCCCACGGACGATGGCCGAACTGTCGCCTTGGTAGGACACGTCGGAGCTTTCCTTGTCCCGATCATCACGGCCCTCGTCGTGCAGCAGACCGAGGGCCGCAAGAGTGCCTTCGTCAAACATCACGCGGCCGAGGCGTTCAACTTTCAGCTGACGATGGCGCTCCTCGCGGTTGCCAACGTGGTCGTTGCCATCAGTCTCACACCCGCCACCATGGGGGCGTGGATCATCGCCGTCGTGCCGATTCACCTGGGGATTGCCTCGTCGGTGATCGGTTTCTCAATCGTTGCCGCAACCGCTGCGCACCGGGGTGAGTGGTATCAGTACCCGGTCAGTCTGCGGGTGCTTCCCGGGGCGCGACCGCAGCCGTAGCAGCTCGTTTGTGCGCCAGGTTCAGGCCAGGCTGACGAGTTCGAGCCAGTCCTTCGAGAAGTAGTCGACCTGCCCGTCGGGCATCAGCAGCACCTTGGTGGGCACCAGTTGCTCGACGAATTCGGTGTCGTGACTGACGAAGACGATCGTGCCCTTCCACGCCGACAGCGCGTCGGCGACGGCCTGGCGGCTCGACGGGTCGAGGTTGTTGGTCGGTTCGTCGAGGAGCAGCAGGTTATTTTTGCCGACCATCAACATGGCGAGGGCGAGCTTGGTCTTCTCGCCGCCCGAGAGCGTGCCCGACGGTTGAAAGACCTTTTCGCCCGACAACCCGAACATGCCCAGCAGCCCGCGCAGTTGGGTCTCGGTCAACTGGATGCCTGGTGGAACGGCGGTGCGGATGTTGTCGAGCAGCGATTTGTCGGTGGCCAGATTGTCGTGTTCCTGGGCGTAGTAGCCGGCGGTGACGTTGTGACCGAACTTGAAGTCACCCAGGTCGGCGGTGGTTTCACCGGCGAGAATGCGCAACAGGCTGGTCTTTCCCGCACCGTTCAACCCGAGGACCAGCAAGCGCTCGCCGCGTCCGATATCGAACGTGACGTCTTCGAACACCGGGGGACCGCCGTACCCCTTGCACATCTGGGTGGTGGCGAGCACCGTGCCGCCCGACGCCGGCGGGTCGGGGAACTTGACGGCCAGTTGCTTGGCGCCCTTGCCGACGACGACCCGGTCGGTCTCCAACCGGGCGATGCGCTTCTCGATCGAGTGGGCCATCGATGCCTTGGTGGCCTTGGCTCCGAAGCGATCGACGACGGTCTGCAGCCGGCCGATCTCCTTGGCCTGCTGGGCAGCGCGCTTGGCGGTCAGCGCTTCGTCGAGGGCGCGTGCCTTGACGTATTGGCTGTAGGTGCCCTTATATTCGACCAGGTGGCCGACGGTTTCCTCGCCGACGCGGTCGAGGTGCATGACGCGGGTGATCGCCTCGTCGAGCAGGTCGAGGTCGTGGCTGATGACCAGCATCGCGCCCCGGTAGTTGCGCATGAAGTTCAGCAGCCAGGCTTTGGCATCGACGTCGAGGTGGTTGGTCGGTTCGTCGAGGAGCAATGCGTCGGAACCGGCAAACAAGATCCGCGACAGTTCGACTCGGCGCCGCTCGCCACCCGAGAGCACCCCGATCGGTAGATCCATTCGGTTGGCGCCGAGGCCTAGCCCGGCGGCCAAGGCTCGGGCTTCCGACTCCGCTGCGTATCCACCGGAGCTGGAGAATTCCTCCTCGGCGCGTGAGTAGCGGGCGACGTTGCGGTCGCTCGCCTCTTCTTCCATCGCCAGGCGGAGCTTCTCGATGCGGATCAGCGCGTCGTCGATGCCGCGACCCGATAGCACGTGGGTGATCGCGCTGCGATGTTCGAGCCGGCTCTCGATGCGAGGATCTTGGGGCAGGTAGCCGAAGCCGCCCTTGGTCAGGATCTTGCCTCCGGCCGGGGGATTCTCGCCGCCGAGTACCCGAAACAGGCTGGTCTTACCCGCGCCGTTGCGGCCAACGAGACCGACCTTGTCTTTCGCCATGATCGTAAATGAGGCGTCGGCAACAACGAGGCGACCACCGACCTCGACTGACAGACCCGATACCTGCAACACGTCCATCTACGCTACGGGCAGATGGAAGCGCTCACCCCGCAGGACCCGACGACTCCCGTCACGTTGCCAGGGTCGTCGCGTTCGATGATCGGGCCGTTGGCGACCCTGCTCGGGGCGGTCGCGGTCGGCGGGTATCTGTACGCCAACGATCCGTCCAAGGGCGGGCTGTACCTGCGGTGCCCGTTGTTCGCGGCGACCGGGTTGTGGTGCCCCGGGTGCGGGCTGACCCGGGCCGCCTACAAGCTCGTCCACGGTGACCTCGTCGGCTCGCTCGGTACCAACCTGGTCTTGCCGGTGGCGGTCGTGTTGCTGACCTCGCTGCTGTGGGACTGGTGGCGGGCGTCTCGGGGATCGGCTCGTCGACTCTTAGCTGCAGTCCCGGTCGGCGGCTGGATCAGCCTGGTTGGCGCGTTCGTCGTGTTCGGTGTGCTGCGGAACTTCTCGGCGTTCGCCGTGCTCGCCCCGTAGCCACTTTGCCAGACCGGGTCAAGGGCTGGGGGTCGTCGGCGGATCGGTGGGGGGTGGCGGGGCCGTCGTCGTTGTCGTTGTGGTCGTTGTCGTTGAACTCGTCGTGGTCGTCGAACTCGTGGTCGTCGTCGACGACGTCGAGGTGGTCGAGGACGCGGGGGTGGTTGACGGGGTGGACGTCGAACTGGAACCTCCGCCCCCGGCCGAGGTGCTCACGCTCGAAATGCTCGTGGTCGATGAGCTGTTGACCGGGATCGTGGTGCGTGGAGGCGTGGTGAAGGTCGGTGGACGGGTGGTTGTCGGTGCGCCCGGTGGCGTGGTCGGCTTCACGGCCTCGGTGCGGGGGGCGGTGGTGGAGGTGCCACCAGGCCGTGGGGTCGAGCGGTTCTCGCCCTTGTCAGACCCCGTACCGCCTTTGGGTCGCTCGCTCGCCCCGATGCGGGGAAGGGTCACATCGGGGCCGACACCGGGAGCCCGACCGAGCGCAGCGCCGACCATCTGCCCAAGGATGTCACTGCCGAACGGGCTGGGGTGGATGCCGTCGCCGCGTAGCGCTCCGGTCCACTGGGCGCTTGCGGTCTCCCAATCGAGCAGAATGAGCCGCGGATCATTGGTGGCGGCGATCTTCAAGACGTCGTTGACCTCGCGCTGGTCGTCCCGGAACATTGGAGTGGTGAACCACAGAATGACGCGGGTGTCGTCGAGCAGACCGAGGACGTCCTGCACCTCGCGGGCGTAGCTGGCCTGGTCGCCGCCATAGTTGTTGCCGAGCATCACGACGGCAACTTCGTGGACTTCCTTGCGTCGGGCTCGCAGCACCCGTAAGCCTTCGTCCGTGAAACGCCCGGTGACCGCGTCGACGGTGATTTTCCAGCCGAGCGCACCAACGTAGAGGTCGATCGAATCGGGGTTCCCGATGGCCATTGCCTCCATTACCGAGTCACCGACCATGAAGATGCGGTTGTCGTTGATCCGGGGCAGATCGGGCGTGGTGATCTCGATGGTCTGAGTGGGCGCCGTCGGTAGTGCGCCGGGGTCGGCCACGATTGAACCCGCCGCGTTGGAAATCGTCCCGCCCTGCTGCTGAGGGGTGATGCCGATGCCGCCGAGGGTGATCGCAGTGGGATCGTTCGCCCCTTGGGAAACCGCGCAGGCTCCAACGGTCAGCAAAATGCTGGCCAGCGTGACGACGCGCAAGGGCCGGTGTGTGGGGGGCACGGGTTCAGTCAAAAGGCAATGGAGGCGGAAAGCAAGTCAGCCCCCCGTGAAACAAGTGCGAAAACGCCAGGAGCGGGCGGCCCATTCGGACCACCCGCTCCATGAATCTCAGCGGACTGAGATCAGTTACGCGCCTTGAGCGAGTCGCGGATCTCGATCAGCAGATCGACTTCCGACGGGCCGGCGGGCGGTGCCTCGGCGGCCTGCTTGGCCTTCATCTTGTTGTATGCCTTCACGATGGCGAACAACACCAGACCGACCATAACCAGGCTGATCAAGGCCGTGATCACCGAGCCGATGCCGATGAACGAGCCCTTGGTGACCTCGCCAGTGACTTCGTCCGTCACTTCGTTGCTGCCGAGGGTGAAGCCGACTTTGTCGAAGTCCGGCTTGCCAAAGATCGCCGCGACGATCTGCATCATCACGTTCTCGGTGAACGCCTTGATGACGGCGCCGATTGCGGTGCCGAGGATGACGGCGACCGCGAGTTCCAGCATGTTGCCGCCGGCGATGAACTCTTTGAATTCCTGAACGAGGCCCTTCTTGGCCATGTTTAACTCCTAGGTAATGGTGGGAATGGTGTTTCCAGGTCGGATCAGCGCACCGTCATGACGTCGACCCGTGCATCATTGAAGCACGCGCCACCGGCGAGATCGGCGGACCCTCGTGGGACCAGTACATTGACGCTGCGTCGATCGTGAAAGTCGCGTAACCAGATTCCTTTCGGGATCATGCAGACGCCGGGTCGCATTCCACCGTCAATACGCGCGACGAGTGAGATTTCACCAGACGCATTCTTGACGGTGACCACTGCGCCATCGGCGACGCCGCGGGCCTCGGCGTCGGTCGGGTGCATGGCGATCGCGGCTTCGGGAGCGTTGAACTCGCCGAACATCGAGGTGATCATTCGACTGCTTGCCGGGCTGATCAAGGTGAGCGGAAACTCTGAATCAAGGGCCCGGAATTTGGGAAGTGGCAGCTCGCCACCGACGAGGTAGAGGCAGGCTTTTGCGCCGGCGTGGCTGGGAAACGTGTCACGGAACTGGACGGTTGCGCCGGTGACCCGGGTGCGACAGGACTCGTTGTCATGGTCATCGGTGGTGGCGAGCGCGACCAGTTCGGCCGTCGTCATCGTGAACGCGGCGTCGGTGTACCCGAGCCGTTCGGCGAGTCCGCTGGCGACTTCGTTGTTCGTCCGGCTTTCCCCAACCCGACCGATCACTGCTGGCATGGGTTGAAATGTGAACGAGCCGTACGAGCCGACCACGTCGTCTGCCTCGAAGTGAGTGGTCGCCGGGAGCACGACATCGGCCCACTCGGCGGTATCGGTCATCACCTGATCGTGGACGACGGTGAACAGGTCGTCGCGGGCCAAGGCCCGCAGCATCGTGCCCTGATCGACCGCGGTGTTCGCCGGGTTGGCACCCTGGACGAACAGGACTTGTGTGGGGGTCGACCACTTTTCGACTTCGCCGAGCAATGCCGGGCCCACCTCGTTCATGCTCAGCTCGGTCTGCGCCGGACGCGGGTCGGACGACGTCCACAGTCGGCTGAGGTCAAATGGGCTCGCGCCACCGGTCGAGTAGATGACTCCACTGCCGAGCTGTTCGAAATGTCCCGCGAGCACCCAGAGTGCGGGAGGGGCGAGCCAGCATGAGCCGCCGTTGCGGTTTCGTTCGAGGCCCCAACCCATGCGCAACATCGCCGGCTGGGTCGTGGCGATCAGTTCGGCCAGGGCACGAATCTGGTCGGCTTCGATGCCGCAGATTTCAGCGGCGTGCTCGACCGTCCACTCGTCGGCGGCCGCGAGGAACTCATCCACGCCGGTGGCATGGGCATCGCAGAACTCCCGGTTCACCCGACCGGTCTCGTTGAGGATGCGGGCGATCGCGTAGGCGAGCACCACATCGGTGCCCGGCATCACCGCAACGTGCATGTCGGCCCGCTGGGCGGCCCCGGTCCGGCGCGGGTCGACCACCACGATCGTCGCCCCGTTCTTTTTGGCCTTGGTGATCAGCGGGAGCAGGTGGGTGTTCGACGCCGTGGGATTCGCGCCCCAGATCACCACTAGTCGCGCGTGGGGAAGATCGAGAGGATCGGCCGACAGCATCCCGCCGAAAATCTGCTGTTTGGCGGCGCCGGCGGTTGCCGCGCAAATGGTGTGGGTGACGTCGGGGGCGCCCATCCTGGCGAACAGCATCGGAGTCAACCCGCCCGACGCGAGCACCGCGGCCGACGAACTGTACAGGTAGGGCACCACCCCATTCGGTCCAACAGCGTCGATGGTGGTCATCATCCGTTCGGCGATGAGGTCGAGCGCCTCGTCCCATGAAGCAGGGCGGAACTCGCCTGAACCCTTCGCCCCGCTGCGGATAAGTGGGGTCATCACTCGCTCGGGTGCATAGACCCGGCGGGGGTGGAACTTGACCTTCTGGCAAATCCAGCCGTCGGTCAACGGGTTGCCTTCGCCCGCCGGTGCCGCATCAACGGCAATAAGTCGGCCGTCCTCAACGGTGACGTCGAGGGTGCAGGTATCTGGGCAATCGAGGGGGCAGGCCGTGCGATGAACGCTCATCTACCTAGTCTTGTCGACCGATGCAGGCCAGGTCGTCGTAGCGGTCTTCGGCTGCAGCGGGCCAGGCCACTAGTTTTCCAGCCATGGGGGACAAGACAGAGGTTGTTAGCGCGAAAGACGACGACAACGATTCATTACTCATCGACCGAATCGACGCGCTGCGTGTGCTCCGGGCCGACAACGTCGAGCAGAAGGGTGCTCTGCTCGAAGAGATCGGCGGCTCGGGCAAGCCCGAGCAAGACATCGTCAACGAGATCTCCAAGCCCAAGCCACTTTGGCGGCCCGATCGCTTCGAAGAGGCGCACCGGCTGGTGATGCGTTCGCTCGAGGTCCTCGACCGAAACGGTGCTCGCCCGGCCAAGGTGCCCCGGCTTGGGCCGCTCACCCCGATCGCCCAGTGGGCCGTGCAGCAGGTGAATCGCTGGATCGTCAAGTCGCATCAGAACACCCTGGTCGACCGCATTCGCAGACTGTACGAACGGCGCGAGGCGAACGCCGTGTGGGGTTCCGATGAGCACCGCATGCTGCGCCGCGCTCGAATCAATGCGGTGCAAGTGGAACAGGGCTTCAAGGGCAACGCGCTCGGCCTGCCAACGTTCCTGCTCGGTGGGGCGTTCTTCTCGGGCATCGTTGGGGGCATCCAGAGCCTGGTGCGCAACGCACTCGACAGTCGCGTTGGAGTGATCGTCTTTTCGATGGTGCTCGGCCTGATCATGGCCGCCCTTGCGTGGGTTGCGCTGTACGCCGCGGCCGTGTCGCGCCGACGCATCCGCACCGCCGTCGATCAACCGTTGAAGGCCTTGTACGAGACGATCGGGGCATGCGGTGAACCGCCGCGAGATCAGTCGTACAACTTCGCCATCTACGCGATCATCTTCACCGTCCTCGCTTGGATCGTGATCCCGTTGGGGCTGTGGCTGTTTTTCAAGGGCGACTCGGCCGCGGCTGAAACCATCACTTCGTCGGTTCCAACCCCCACGCTCGGCTGACGCGCTATTCGGCGGGTTCGGGGAAACGGTCGACCCGTCTGAGGGTCGGGAAGATCACGGCGAAGACTCCGACGACCACCAGAGTTGCGACACCGCCGAGCACGACGGCCGTGGCCGTGCCGAGCAACGCGGCGGCCACTCCGCTTTCGAACGCACCCAGCTCATTGGACGCGCCGATGAACACGTTCTCGACCGATGTGACTCGGCCCTGTTTCGATGGCGGGGTTGCCAATGGGACCAGAGTGGAGCGGATGTAGACGCTGACCATGTCGGCGGCGCTGAGCACCATCATCGCAATGAAGGCGACGAGGTAGGTGCGAGTCAAGCCGAGCACGACGGTGCCCGAGCCGAACACGGCGACGACGGTCAACAGAATCGGCCCCACCCGGCGGTTGAACGGCTTGATTGCGATGAACACGGCCATGACCGCCGCGCCGATACCACCGGCGGCCCGCAGCCATCCATAGGCCACATCGCCGACGCCGAGACGCTTTTCTGCAATTGCCGGAAGGAGGGCGACCGCCCCACCGAACAGCACCGCGAACAGGTCGAGCGAGATCGCAGCGAGCAGGATCGGCGTGCGACGGATGAACCGCAAGCCCTCAAGTGCGGAGTGCAGCGACGGCCGGTCGCTCGGGTCGGGCCGCTCGGGGGCGCGGCGGAACTTGACCTGCATCAAGGCCATGGCTCCCAGCGCGATCAGCGCGGCTCCCACGGCGTAGGCCACCCACGGATCAATGATGTAGAGAAATCCCGACGCCGCCGGGCCAAGGATGATCGCAGTCGTCCACGTTGCCGAGTGGATGGCGATCACCCGGGTGAAGCCGCCCTCGGGGGCGACCATCGGCGACATCACCCGCGTCGCTGGTGAGCTGAACGCCCGCGCCACTCCGAAGATCACCGCAATCAGGAACAACGGCCACGCCCGGGTCGGGTTACTACGGGCGTAGAACATCAATGCCAACGAGCAGCCGATCTCGAGAGCGAAGGCGATCATCGCCACCTTCTTGCGATCGAATCGGTCGATCACAGCGCCGGTCACCAACACCAGCAGGAACGAGGGAAGGAACTCGGCCAGACCGAGCAGCCCCAGGTCGAGTTCGCGGTCGGTGATGTCGAAGACCTGCTTGCCGAGCACGGCGGCTTGCAAAAACACCCCGGTCGAGATGAACAGCTGCATCATCGTCAGCAGACGGACGGGGCGATCACGCATCACCTCCCGGAACGACATCGTCGATTCCGCCGTGTGAGCCGACGCTTCCGGGGTGGGGGTGGGCTCGACGGGCGGTGTGGACATCGTTCCCGAAGCTACCGACGCCGCCTCCGTTGCGATGGATTGATTCGTGCTACGCATGAGCCGCTACGTCCGTTGGAGAGGATTTCGATGTCGTCACTTGCTGATCAGACCCGTTGGATCGATGCCGTTGGGCAGGCTGAGCTCGTCGCCCGCGGTGATGTGTCGCCGACCGAACTGGTCGAGGCGGCGATTTCTCGGATCGGCACCCTGAACCCGCCGCTCAACGCCGTCAACATCGAATGGTTCGACGAGGCGCGGGCAACCGCGGCGTCATCGGAGCTGCCCGCGGGACCATTTCGTGGGGTGCCGTTCCTGCTCAAAGACCTGTGGGCGGCATACGCCGGCCAGCCGTTGACCAACGGCAACCGGGCGCTCGCCGCGGCGATGCCTCGAAGCGACGCCGACACGACGCTGGTCGCCCGCCACCGGGCCGCGGGTCTCGTGATCCTTGGGCGCACGGCGAGCCCCGAGTGGGGAAGCCTGCCCACCACCGAGCCGCTGGCGTTCGGCCCGACTCGAAATCCGTGGGATACGTCACGGTCGCCGGGCGGCTCAAGCGGAGGATCGGCTGCCGCGGTGGCCAGTGGCATGGTGCCGATCGCCCATGCGTCCGACGGCGGCGGCTCGATTCGCATTCCGGCGTCGTGCAGTGGTCTGGTTGGTTTGAAGCCGAGTCAGGGGCGGATCACCAGTGGTCCACTGCGTGACGAATCGGGGCTGGGCGTGGAGCACTGCGTCAGCCGGACGGTGCGCGACACCGCCGCGCTGCTTGACGCGACTCATGGCCCGGGCGTGGGTGACACGGTGATCGCGCCGCGGCCCGAGCGATCGTTCGCCGACGAGGTCGGCCGCGACCCGGGGCGGTTGCGGATCGGACTACTCGACTACAACCCGCGCGGCCTACCGATCGATGATGACTGCGCGGTGGCGGCCCGCAACACGGCCACCGTGCTGGCCGGACTTGGTCACACCGTCGACGCAGCGTTTCCGGCGGCGATGAGCGACCAGACTTTCGGGCCGCAATTCTCGACACTCTGGTCGACGAACATGGCCACCGCGCTGGCCCGCACCGGTGCCCAACTCGGGCGTGAATTGACGACCGACGATGTCGAGGCGGTGAACTGGGCAATGGCCTCCTTCGCCAAGTCGTTGACCGCCGTCGACTATGCCCAGGGGCTCGCGGCGGTGGCGCAGTATCGCCGGGCGGTGCAGTCGTGGTGGCTGACCGACGGTTGGGACATCCTCGTGACCCCGACGCTCGGCGCGCTGCCCGCCCCGATCGGTTCGTTCGCCGACAACCCCGCTCAACCGATGGCCGCGTTCGCGCACTCCGCGCAGTACGTGCCGTTCACCCCCGCATTCAACGCCAGCGGGCAACCGGCGATCAGCCTGCCGCTCCATTGGACCGAGTCGGGCCTGCCGGTTGGTGTGCAACTGGTTGCCGCGTACGGTCGCGAAGATCTGCTGATTCGCCTCGCCGCGCAGCTTGAGACGGCGATGCCATGGGCCGACCGATACCTCACTCTCGGCTGATAATCGGGCCCGCGTGGGCCCAACGGACCACTGCTCATGGCGACGGTGTTACGACGGAGGGTCGCTTCTTTCCGATTTGATGACGATGCGGAAAACAGTGAACGAACAGCACCCCCTGTGACGTCTTATATACGTGATGACAACGACGAACATCTCCCGCCCCGCCCACCGTGGCGTCTCGATCGCCTCGATCGAACTGGCCGTGGTCGTCAGTCTTTTGGCGGTGGCTCTGGCCGTCGCCCTCAGTAGTTTCGCCGGGGTCGCTCAGGCCCCGATCGTGATCGGGACGATCATCGCCGCCTCCATCGTCGGATGGAGCCAGCCGGCGGCTCGTCTCCGACCGGTGCCCGTCCGTCACCCCCAGCGGGTGGGGCACTAACCCCAAACTGCCAGCCGGCGGTCCCCCCACCGCCGGCTGGCATTTGGGTTCAAACGCCAGGTCGCTCCGATCAGGTCGCGGCCAGTGTGACACCATGCTCGGGTGATCCCGAGAGGCCTGATTTCGAGAGCCGTGATGTCATGAAGATTCGCGTGGGCTACGGCCTCGGCGTGCGGACGAAGTTGAACGACGAATCGTTCGGTGAAGTCGTCGACGCGTTAGAGGCGCACCGCTTCGACAGCCTGTGGCTCTCGGAACGCATCGGTGGCGAGGCCCCCGATCCGCTGGTCGGCTGTGCGTTCGCCGCGGGCCGCACCCGTCGACTGAAGTTCGGGTTCTCGGTGATGGTGCTGCCCGGGCGTAACCCGGTGGTGCTGGCCAAGGAACTTGCCTCCCTCGACCGGCTCTCGGGCGGACGGCTGCTCCCCGCATTCGGACTCGGCGTCGCCGACCCGCACGAGCAGCAGGCGTTCGGGGTGGAACGCGCCGAGCGGGCCAAGATCTTCGACGAAGCCTTGGCGGTGATCCGTGCCTGTTGGACCGACGATGTCGTCAACCACGCCGGCACGTACTTCAACTACTCGGGATTGCGCGTCGCCCCGAAACCGACGCAGACTCCGCCCGACGTCTGGCTCGGCGGCATAGCTCCGTCGGAACTGCGGCGCGTCGGTCGACTCGCCGATGGCTGGTTGCCGTCGTTCGTCCTCCCTGCCGATGTCGCCGCCGGCCGCGTTGCGATCGAGGCGGCTGCGGCCCGTCACGACCGGGCGATCGATCCCGAGCACTACGGCGTGTTGATCCCGTATGCCGTGGGTCCGCTACCCGAGGCGCGGATGGCGCGCGTCGCCGCCCGGCGGCCCGATCTGGCCGACCCGAGCGAGATGATCCCCGTCGGTTGGGATGCGCTCGTCGCTCAACTGCACCGCTTCGTTGACGTCGGCGCGTCGAAGTTCGTCGTCATCCCCTTCGGCGAACCGGCAACCACTGGCGCATGGATCACCCACCTCGGCGAGGCCGCTGACGCCCTGCTTCCACTGCAGAACTAACCATCTCACCGGGTCTGGCATGAAGTGGGGATTCTGGGCACCAACGTAGATGCTGAGTGTCCCCACTTCGCGGGGGTCACCGGCTTCGGTGCGGCTTCGGTTGCTGGCGGGAGCGGCGTCCGATACCTTTGGCCGGCGGGATGCCCGAGAGCACGTCGCTCGGTGCCGTGTCTGCGTTCGCAGCCTTGCAACACGGTGTCGTTACGAGATCCCAGGCTGCCGCCCTTGGAGTCAACAAGAACGCCGTCGCCCGTCTGAAAGTCAGCCAGTTCTGGCAGGAACCTATTCCGGGCGTCCTGGCCATCACCGGTGCTGCAGCGACCTGGCACCAGCGGGCCTTCGTCGCCAGCCAGGCCCTCGGCGGCTGCCCCATCATCTCGCACGAGGCGGGGGCGCGCCTGCACACATGCGAGGAGTTCGGGTCCGAGGACCGGGTGATCGTCACGGTCTGTCGCGGTCAGCGAATCCGGGGGTGCGATGTCGTGATCCACCAAGTTGCCGAAGCGGTCGATGCCCGCGACATCGTCGAGATCGACGGTATCCGCTGCACCGGTCTCGCCCGGACCATCGTTGATCTCGCCGCGATCATGTCGCCAGCGCGGCTGGAACGTCTGGTCGACGAGTTCGAACGACGCGACGCCAGTCTGCGGTGGCTGGGAGCAACGGCCCAACGACTGAACCGTCCGGGTTTCGCCGGGGGTCGACGAGTGCTCGACGAACTCGCTCGGCGACAGTCACGCGGCCGCACCCTGGTTCGAGGTTCGTGGTTCCAGAAGCTGGTTGCCGAGTGCTTGAGTTCACCGGCGATTCCCGACTTGCGCGAGGAGTTCGAGGTCCGTTCAGAGGCGGGTGAGTTGCTGGCCCGGGTTGACCTGGCCGTGCCGTCGGTGCGACTCGGGATCGAAGCGCATAGCCGACGGTTCCACTTCGGAGCCCGCGCCGAGCGCCTCGATCAGGAACGTGAGCATCGGCTGGCCGTCGAAGGCTGGATGCTCTGCTACGTCGGCTATGCCGACGCGACCCGTACCCCGGCGCAGGTTCGCCGGCACATCGAACAACTGGTCCGCCGTCGCCAACTGGATCTTCGTGCGGCTTAACCATCTCGCCGAGTCCGGCGGGGTCCGGCGGGTCTGGCGGGGTCCGGGGTAAGTGGGGATCCTGAGCACCAACGTAGGTGCAGAGCATCCGCACTTACCCTGGTGCCCTTGTCCGGCTCAGCCTGGGAGGGGGATGGCTTCGAGGGTGCCGCAGGCGAGCGTGTAGACGGTCGTGGCCGTCGCTGTGAACGCGGTGAGGCAACCCGGCTTGGGGGCGAACGACCGAAACCAGTCGATGTCCTCGGAGCCACCGGGAAGGATCACCGCCTGCGTCCACCGCCGTCCGTCGGGCTCGGCGAGGTCGACAAGGGCCACGGTAGAACGCCACGAACTCAGCCTCGGTCGCCGCCCGTTCCGTCGCGTTGTCTCCCATCGTGCGGGCCTCCATGGCTGTTCAGCGTCACCGACCGTCGGAATCCGTCGGCCCGACAGGTAAGTGGGGATTCTGGGCACGAACGTAGGTGCTGAGCGTCCCCACTTACCCGGGTCTCCCTGTGTGTTCGAGGTGGTTGCGGTTACCCGATGCTGGGGTCGGCTATGTGACCGATGAACAACGTAGCCCCGGCGCCCTGGTCGCGGATCAGGTAGAGGAATGGGCGGTCGATGGTGATCGTCGGCCCGTGGGACAACTCCATCGTTCCGCCAGTCGCCGCGGCGGCGCGGGTGCCGGCCTCGTCGACCTCGATGAACGCCTCGTGCTCCACGGTGCTGACCTGGAGTCCGCCGCCCTCGATCATGCCGTCGAAGTTCGCCTCGGCACCGAACGCGCTCGCCATGCCCAGTGCGGAAAGCAGGTCGTTGAGTTGGAGGTGGGTGCAGTCGGTCCACTTCGGGATCGAGAGATGGATGCCGCCATCGGTGATCTGCCCGACGATCTCGTCGAGGGTTGCCGCCGTCATCGTCGACTCGAACGTGGCGAGATCCTGCGGCATGATCACGATCATCGACAACGCTCCGCCGGAATACGGGATCTCGACGGCCTGCAGCTGCTCGGTCCACAGCGACGGCAGGTACTCGTCATAGTGCATCGTCGGCACGTCGACCGTGGTTCCATCGGTGCGGTGGAAGGGTTGGTCGGACGTGGACGCCGGGTTGAAGGGAAACTCCCACGGAGCGTCGAGCGCGACCGCGTTGACGAGGGCCAACACGGTTTGGGCAGTGATTGTCCCAGCCGGGAACAGCTCGGGAATGCGGTCCTTGGTGTTCGCCGCAACCCACTCGTTGATCGTCGCCCGCTCGTTGTCCGCGTCGGCCGCGAAATTGGCCTCGGCCAACGCCGAGCCGTAGCTGCCGGTGAGCAGGTCGAGGTAAGGGTCGCGCAGGGCGAGACCCTGCTGGGTCCAGACCTTGTTGGCCGTGACCCATTCGGTTGGGCTGCCGGTGGTGCGGGCATTCAGCGACAGGTCGTAGGCGTTCAGCCCCTCATGCCAGTCGGCGGCGGGCGCGTCGTTGTGCAGCACGGCGGCCATCTCGGTCGCGGTTTGCCCGGCGGCCCCGCCGTAGATCATCCCGAGCGCGTTGGCGATGCTGTACGGACTGATC
>JANNNL010000120.1:0-3709 GCA_031398525.1 Actinomycetes bacterium
AATGGACGCTGTCCTCGTTGGTGATGTCGAGCGGAAAGAACTCCGCATCGCCGCCGGCGGCCCGGATATTGTTGACGACCTTCTCGCCGCGATCGACGGTCCGGCCGGTGACGGCGACCGCTGCGCCCTCGCGGGCGAACATCTCGGCGATCGAGCGGCCGATCCCTCGGGTCGACCCACTGACGATGGCAACCTTGCCCGGCAAGTCTCATGGTTGTCTCCTGGTTATGTCCGACTGTGGATGTTCACGAATCAGTCTTCGAGGGTGCTGTGGCCGAAGTCCGAAACGGGTAGTGCGGGCTCGGGGGCCCGTAGCAACAGCGTCTCAATACCGAGCGTCGGAGCGGCGAACAGCGAGGCGAACGACGCTGACAAGTGCTCGCCGACGTCGTCGGACGATTGCATGCCGGTGCGGAACCCCTGGCGCTGCCAGTGCGGGATGATGCCCATGAACTGGTCGGGCGTGAAGTTGTCGGCGAATCCAGTGGGCCCGGTCGGGCCGATCAGCACCGTCATGAACCGGCGGCCGCCGACTTCCTCGGTACGCCAGCCCTCCATCGACGCCTCGAGTGCCGCCTTCGACGCGGCGTACGGCACGAGCGAGTGGCGCGGCTGATGCGATGAGTCCGACGAGATCGCCGCCATGATCGCGTCCGGCGCGGCGTGACGCAGGGCGGCGGCGAACACGATGCTCGGTCCGAAGGCATTGATTGTGAAGATCTCGTTCCACTGGGCCGGCGTGACCTCGCTGAGACGGGCAATCGGCGACATGCCCGACGCGTAGAGCACCGCGTCGAACCCCCCGATCGCCTCGGCGGCTGCAGCGACGGCGGCGGTGATCGAATCGGGCTGCATCGCGTCGAGCTCAATGGCATGCCCGCCCCCAGCCGCGGCGACCGCCGCATCGAGCAACTCCCGTCGTCGAGCCGCAAACACCACCGCGGCCCCGTGGCGAACAAACGCCGTCGCGCACGCCTTGCCAACCCCAGACGACGCGCCGACCACCAAAATCCGCTTACCGGTCAGACTGCTCATACCCGTGTACCCCCCGAACCTCACGGCCACCACCCCAAAGGTGACACTGCTGTCAGACACTACAACGAGCCGCCCGAGCAGCCGCCAGCCCGTGTACTCAATGGGTCTATGCGAGAATGCGGTTTGAAGGAGGTCGCCGCCGTGAGAATGGGCCAAAGATCCGTGCACCGGGATCTGCGCCGTGTCGGGTGGTGGATGTGCGCCGCAACGGTCCTTTTGGTGGCGTGCGGGCCACGGGACGAGTTCGTTGGCGGTGAGGAACCCGCCACTTCGGAGTCGGCGAGATCCCGGCGTCGACCAGGCTGGCGACGGCATGATGCTCGGCGGAATAGACGGTGCCGATCTCTTCGTGGGGTTTGTCGCTCGCCTCGACGGGGTCTGGACTGTGCTCGAGTTGGTGCCCCGCGGCGACTTTCGCGGTTGCGCGGGCCTCACCGTCCCGACCGCCAAGAGGCTCTGCACGAGTGCACCGGCATACAAGGATTACGAAACGCCTCAGTCGTGATTCTGATCTGAGCCAGAACAACGCGATGGACATGTCCCTCGATGCCACGGCGCAGGCGGATCTCGTCCGGCGGGGCGAGGTGACGGCTCTTGAACTGTTCGAGGCGTCGCGTGATCGGATTGCTCGGTTCAACCCGTCAGTCAACGCGGTGATCGCCGACCTATCGGACCACGCACTCGGTCAGCTACGACGTCCGCTCGCAGGGCCGTTCGCCGGGGTTCCGATGGTGTTGAAGGATGCCAGCAGCGAGTTGGCCGGGGCTCCCCTGACCCTGGCCACGAGGTACCTGCGGGACTGCGGCTACCGGTCGACACAGACGACCGAGCTCACCCGCCGGTTTCTGGCCGCCGGGTTCATCATCGTCGGCAAGACCAATCTTCCGGAGATGTCGAACGGCGCGACGACCGAGCCGGAGGCATTCGGACCGACCCGCAATCCGCACGATTCGGAGCGCACCGTCGGTGGCTCGTCGGGCGGGTCCGCCGCCGCGGTTGCGAGCCACATGGTCCCCGTCGCCCACGGGGCCGACGCCACCGGCTCGCTGCGATACCCCGCGTCGGCGTGCGGTGTGCTCACCTTGAAGCCCACTGGCGGGCGCGTGCCGAGTCTGCCCGCCTACGGCGAACCGAGCCCGGATTCACCGTGGGCCGAGTTCGCCCTGACCCGATCGGTGCGCGACCTCGCGGGGCTCTGGCAGTGTCTGGCCGACGACCCCGGCCCGGTCCCCCACTCCCCAGGGCGGCTGAAGATCGGGCTGATGCCCGGTGATCCGCTGCTCGGGTTCGACCCACACCCCGAATGCCGAGCGGCTGTCGAGCACGCCGGACGAGCGCTCGAATCGCTCGGCCACCACGTCGAACTCGCCTACCCCCCGAGCTACGACGGTGCGCCGTATCGCTACGGCGACGCAATCGGACGCCTGGTCAATCGCCTCCGCGCCGATGCGCTGACCTGGCTAGTGGCCCGCGGCCAACGGTCCCTGCAACCCGGCGACCTGTCGGACGATGTGTTGGAATCGGCGCAGCTCGGGGCATCGATCGGCGACGCCGAACGCGACACCCTGATCGCCGCGATCGAGGCCGTGTTGGCCCCGAGCCTGTCGTGGTGGACCGAGTTCGATGTGCTCGTTTCGCCGGTCATGAGGCGACCACCGTGGCGCATCGGCGGGCCCGAATCCGCCGCGGTCGTCGGCCAGTACTGCTTCCCATCGTCGATCAACCGGCAACCGGCGTTGTCGCTCCCGATCGCAACGAGCACAACCGGCCTACCGATCGGCGTGCACTTCGTCGGGGCACCGGGGAGCGATGAACTGCTGCTGGCGCTCGCGGCCCAACTCGAAGCCGCCGAAGAACTAACCGTCAGTCCGCCAGGAGCGCATCCAACGCCGGGGCGACCTCACCAATCGTCGTGACGCTGCGGTAGCGGCCACCGCCGGCGCGGGCGATCCGCTCCCCCAACCAGGCGTCGTGCTCGCCGGTCCGTTCCAGCAACACATGGGTGGTGGGGGCCGTGCGGGCCGCGGCGCGGGGGTCGGGACCGGCGTTGTGGACGCAGTCCGAGAGCAACACGACGCAGCGTCGGGTCAGCGACGATCGGGCCAGTTCACGCCCGGCGAGTTCGATCGCGCCGTGCACGTTGGTCAGGCCGCGGGGCTCGATGCGCAGCAGGTCGTTGATCAACGCGCCCGGATCGATGTGCGATTCGCGGCTGCGGAGCACGGCCAGGTCCGACCAGAAGGCGATCACCGTCAGCTCGTCGTCGGCCAGCTCGCCGGCCAACGCGCCGATTGTCGCTGCGCAGATCAACGCCTTGTCACCGTTCATCGACCCTGAAACATCGGCCACCATGGCGACCGAACGTCGGGTCCGTGTCGGGCGGCGAACCGTCAACTCCTCCGCGCCAAACGGCCGTCGTTCGGTAAGAAGGTCCAGCGTGGCGTCAAGATCGAGATCGTCGCCGTTGCCGTCGAAACGGGCCGACTTTGGTCGCGAGCGGCCTCGCTCGCGACCATCGCTGCGTCGTCGCCGCAATGACAACAACCCGGCGAGTCGTGACGCCTCGGCGGCCACTCGCGGGTCGACCCGTGGTTCGCCGAGCGCGTCGGCGAGCGGGCGTGCCCGGGCCGTGTCGTTGGTGAACCCGACCCCGCTCGGCGGCGGCGCGATCCCG
>JANNNL010000132.1:0-1677 GCA_031398525.1 Actinomycetes bacterium
GTGCTCGATGCGATCAACGCCGTGTTGCAGACCCGCAACCAGGCGGTGCAGGCATTGGAAGACCAGAAGAAACAGGTCACCGAGGCGCAAACTCGCAAGCAGGTCGCCACGCTCGACAAGGAAGCGGCGATCACCAAGGCCGAAGCCCTTGCACAAGCCGTGTCGATCGCCGCCCAGGCCCAGGCCGAAGCCAACGCCAAGATCGCCGCGTCACTCACGCCCGAACTCGTGCAACTCGAAATCGCCAAGGCCTGCGCCGACGCCATCGGCCGGACCGCAGCGCAGGTCGTCAACGTCTGCGCGACCTCGGGCGGCGCGACCGCGGCACCCACCTCGGTGATCGTCGACTCGCGCACGGGAGTGGCAGCCGGCGATGTCGTGCCGACCACCGTGGTCGGCGGCTGAGTTCGCCTCTCGCCGCCCGCCTGGCCCGAGCTACGGCTTGGGGTGGGAGAGCAGGAAATCAACGACGGCCGGGGCGAACAACGGGCTGACCGCCGGGATGTGGGGACCGCCGTTGATGGTCCACAATTCGACGCCGATACCGGCCGGGCAGCCCCTGAACGCCTCGGTCGTCGTCTCGGCTCCCTCCACCCGGTTCTCGATGTCGAGTTCAACGTCACTGGGAACGGGTTGGGTAGCGGCGCACTCGTTGTAGTCCGCCCAGGTCTCGACGGTCGTCGCCGCTGACGGGTAGTCGCGGCCGAGAATGCCTGCCCCATCGAATCGGATGACCTCATCGACCGTTCCGTGGATCTGCAGCACACTCACCGGCGCTGACGGTGTGCATGCCTCGACGTCGGCGAATGTCGCGCCCGCCAGACTGGCGATCGCGGCGACCTTGTCGGCGTGGTCGCAGGCCATGCGATACGACATGAACCCGCCATTGGAGTGACCGGCGAGGAAAATGCGCTTCGGATCGACCTTGTAGGTCGACTCCACCTGTTCGATGATCGCGGCCAGGTATGCCGAGTCGTCGACCTTCGGCCCGGCGAAATTGCAGCAAGCATCCGTCGCATTCCAGAACTGACTCTCACGCGGATCCGTCGTCCCGTCGGGGTGGATGTAGAGGAAGCTGAGTTCCTCCGCGAGCGGTTGAAACTGGAAGTACGCCTCTTGGCCGTCGCCCGACGCTCCGTAGCCATGCAGCAGGATTACAAGCGGCGCAGGTGTCGCCTCGTCATACCCCGACGGCACGAACACCTGGAACGGCCGATCGGCCGTCAGATCCGCGGTAGTTGTAGTTTCCGAAGCCGCGGTTGTCGTCGGTGATGCGGTGGTCGTCGTTGTCGCGAGCATGGTCGTGGTCGTGGTCGCGGTCGTTGGGGCTGCGGCGACTGTCGTTGTCGCTGGCGCCGCGGACGCCGCTTCGTTGGGCGACGTACCCCCGGAACTGCAGGCGGCCAGGGCCGCGACGACGACAACAATTCCAAAGGATGAACGCATCGGGCCAATGTACGGGTCGGGTCGGAGGATGGTCCGACGGTGCGGGTTACCGTCCGAGGATCGCTCCACCGTCAATGTTGATGATCTGGCCGCTGATCCACTCACCGTCGTCAGAGAGCAGAAAAGCCACCGTGCCGGCGATGTCGTCGGGCGTGCCAAACCGGTGGGAGCGGCCGACCTTACGCGCCTTTTCCAGGGCCGCGGGGGGCATCGCGGCGAGGCGCTCGTGGC
>JANNNL010000265.1:0-2290 GCA_031398525.1 Actinomycetes bacterium
CGTGACGATGCCGACCTTCTGGTAGTCCTTCGCCAGCACGGCCAGCGGCAGCAGCTGCGGCGTGGCGGCCGCCATCGCGCCGGACGGCTGCACCAGGTAGGCCTGGTCGAAGCGGCCGGCGACCGACGCCTCGTCGCTCGCGATGCGGCGTCGGCCCTCGGCGTCGTACAGCGCGAAGCGAACCCAACGTCACAGCGACCCTGCCCGACCATTACTCAAGCAACACCTGAAGTCCGCGCCGCAGCAAGCGCTGATCCCGTTGCGCCCGTGACACGTGCATCACACGGCCCGGCGGGTCAGGCCTCGTGGTACAGATCAATAGCAAAATAGCTCAGCCCGTCTGCGTGATCGAATCCACTTCGGTTCGAGCGGCTGAAACAACGACCGACACGTACCGTCACCGGGATTCCCCCTCCCGGCAGATCCTGAATGTGCGCAGCCGATGCGGCCGAAGCAGAGACACGGTCCCGCACGCGGAGACGATCCCGATGAGCCCCAGAATCAAGCCGAAGCGTCAGCTCCGACGAATCCCCCCGTTGGGGACAGCGGCCGTCTGTCCCAGCCCTGTCCCAATCACTGCGGCTACTGGCGGTAAATCACGGTCAATGGCGGTCAATCCGCCTGCTCGCCTCAGGGCCGTCTAGCAGGTATAATGCCTGCTAGACGGCCGTGAAACATGGCGCCCCCGGTAGGATTCGAACCTACGGCCTGCGGTTTAGGAAACCGTTGCTCTATCCCCTGAGCTACGGGAGCGGATGGGCCTGAAGACTACTCGGCGGGTGATTGGGTTGGGCGCGGATTGGTTGATCGCCGCTGTCGGCGGAACCCTCGCAACTGGGACCGAGTGGTCACGGTGCGTTCGGTTGCTACGTAGCGTCACATTCTTGAATAGGATTCAGTTGTGGCCAATGCCCAAGTGGGTCCGGCGGCGTTCGATGGGGGCGACGAGCCTCCGCGTGATGCCGTACCGTCATGGAAGCGTCGCGCCCTGATCGGGGGTGCGGGGCTGGCGATCATCCTCGCCGGCATTGCCGTGGCCACCAAAGCGGTCAAGGATCGCACGCCGCCCGAGACATCACTCGTGGTCAGCGGTATCGACAACGGCACAGTCCTCAACGCGGCAGCGGCATCGGCGGTGGTGTTGGCGATCAACGCTGCCGGCCCCGGCTCCGAGGCACTCACCGCAACCGTCGATGGGACCGCCGTCCCCCTCACCTCACCCCTCGGCCAGGCGACGCTTTCCCTCGGCCCGCTCGCCGACGGCGAACACACGGTGGTCATCACCCTCACAGCCACCGAGGGCGCGCTCAGCCGCGCCGAGACCCGTGCCTTCTCGGTCGACTCCACTCCCCCGTCGATCACCGGCCCCAACCAGGTGCAACGCGGCACCCCCGACCGCCCGGCGATCGTCGCCGGCCTCGTCACCGACGCGGCCAGTGGCACCCTCAACGGCCAACCCCTCGACGTCGCCACCGGCGCCTACCGCACCCAACTCACGTTGGCCGATTCGGTCGCCGAGATCGTCGTAACCGACGCCGCGGGCAACCAGGCGCGCAAGTCGATCGAAATCACCGACACCCCGACGGCCGCCACCTACCCGCCAACGAGCGCCGTCCACGTCGGCCAATCCGCATGGGCCGATCTGGAACGACGCGAAGGCATCCTCAACCTCATTCGCGAGGGCCGGATCAACGCCGTCCAACTCGACATCAAGGACGAAGTCGGCGACATCGGCTATCCGTCGGCGGTCCCCTTGGCCACGACCATCGGCGCCAAGATGGACTTCTACGACGTCGCGGAAGCCATCAAGATCCTCCACGATCTCAACGTTCGGGTCATCGGCCGCGTCGTCTGCTTCCTCGACCCCACCCTGGCGAAATGGTCGTGGGCCAATGGCCAACCTTCCAACGTGGTGCTCGATGCATCAGGGACGACGCCACTCCCGAGCGAGACCTACGGCGATGCAGCCTTCGTCAACTTCGCCAACCCGGTCGTTCAGCAATACAACATCGACCTCTCCCTCGAGGCCATCAACCTCGGCTTCGACGAGATCATCTACGACTACGTGCGCCGACCCGAGGGCGACGTCACCCGCATGCAGTTTCCCGGTATGACCTCGTCGCCCGAGGTGGCCCTGGCCCGCTTCGTCGAGCGTTCGGCGGCGGCCTTTGAGCCGTCAGGGACGATGCTCGGGGTCTCACTCTTCGGTGTCGCCGCAACTCGTCCCGAACCCACGGCGCAGGACGTCCGCCTACTCGGCCCGTTCGTCGATTACGTCGCCCCAATGATT
>JANNNL010000299.1:0-15164 GCA_031398525.1 Actinomycetes bacterium
TTTGCGTTTGCACCGCCTCGATAGAGAGTGCAGTCGACCGGGCCAGCAAGGCCGTGTATTCCCGAGCGATCACACGAATCAGCTCACTGTGATTCAACTCGACGGGATCATTTACATCCGTAAAGGTTCGCATGATGATACTTTGTCGGACATGCAAAGTATTTGCGAGGGTGACAGCCATACAGTGATACCGCAAGCCGCCGAGACCGACGCCGACGACCTGATTCGGTTCGGACCTGATCACGGCCCACGATTCGCCGGTTCCACGTACCGGCGGACGATCCGCACCGAACACGACGGGTGGCTCGTGATCGTCTCCCATGACAACGCACCCGGGCGGCTCGAAATCGGCGTGGAACTCGATCGGTTCGGGCGCGTAGTCGGCCTACAGGTGATGGCTCCCGAAGAACCCGTGACGCACCGGCCGTTGCCAGCTGGAGGGTTGACGACGGCCGTGATCCGATCGATCCCCTGGTATGAGGTCGAACGTGCAGCCGTGTATTTCCGGAAGCGGTCGCTCCAACTGGAGCTCGCACGATCGACGTCGATCGGTGGTCGGCTCGACGATGACGACAACTTCGTACCCGCCACAGTTGCGCGTCTCTACCCCGACCTCGACCAGGCCGAGATTCGGCCGCGCCTGAAAGCAGTGTCTTCCGCCGCTCGTCGGGTTGAAGCGGCAACGACGAGAGGCAAACGAACCCGGCGGGACGATCGGTTCTACGCCCGCGTGGCAAGCCGTTACGTCGAACTCTCGAACGATCCGGATCAAGGCCGGCATCCGGTCAAGGCGCTCGCCGAGGAAATCGGCTACGACATCGGGACGGTACGCAATTGGCTCACCGAGGCGAGGCGACGAAAGCTATTGACCCGAACGGGCGACGGGAAGCTGCACCCTGGGAAACCGGGCGGTGAACTCACACTGAAGGCACGTCAACTCCTCGCCGAGTAGTGCCCATGGGTCTTCTATGGGTTGTCCGCTCCCGTTCGGGCAGGTTCGCCAACGCTCAGCGTGAAAAACGAGGAACGCCCCGACTCCGAAGAATCGAGGCATTTCCCTGTGTACTGGACTTATCCGTACTCCGATGAACGGTGACGGACTGTGGTCGAGACCGGCGTCGATCCGGTGACCCTGCGCTTTTCAGGCGCATGCTCTGCCGACTGAGCTACTCGACCCTGGGGCCACCCCAAAGGGGTGACCCGGCGGTCCCGACGGGGTTCGAACCCGCGACCTCCGGCTTGACAGGCCGGCGTGAACTCCACTTCACCACGGGACCTTGACTGAGCCATCGATTTCTCGATGTGACCAGCTGGTCAGCACCCCCAACGGGATTCGAACCCGTGCCGCCACCTTGAAAGGGTGGTGTCCTAGGCCACTAGACGATGGGGGCTTGGACGATGCCTGTTGAGAGCGATCTGAGACTAGCAAGCATTGCGCGGGTTCACGCCAGCAGATTCGCGATTCTTCGAGCAATCGGCAGTCCTTGCCGGGAACAAGAGCCATCGGGCCCGGTTCTGGGGACTCCCCTGATCGGTTACTTTCGCACAAGTGCACTTGCGCGTTCTTCTTCGGGCGGGGCTTCGGTCCGCGCTGTTCGGCTACCTGATCGGGACATTTCCGACGGCCGACATTGTCGCTCGACGCGCCATCGGTGGCCCGGTTGACCTGCGGCACACCGGAAGTGGAAACCCCGGCGGAGCAAACGCCTTGAAGGTGCTCGGACGGCGAGCTGGTTACACCGTGATGGCCGGAGACGTTGCCAAGGGTGCCCTCGCCGGTGTCGGGGGCCGGGTGATTGCTGGATCGCTGGGATCACACACCGCGGCGACGGCTGCGGTCATCGGTCACTGCTTTCCGGTCTGGACCGGATTTCGGGGTGGCAAGGGCGTGGCCACCAGCGTCGGTCAGTGTTTGGTGACCTTCCCCGCATACTTCCCGATCGACCTCGGGGTTGCCGCGGCCACCGCGGCCATCCCTCAGCTCAAGCAACGGGCGTTCACTGCGACGGTTGCCGCCAGCGTCTGCTGGGTCGCTGGCGGCCTGTGGTGGTGGCGTCGACGCCTGGGCAACCTGTGGGGCCCTCCGGCGGGGCCGGGCTTGCCCATTTCAGCGCTCATTTCGAGCACGGTCGTTCTCAACCGGTTTGTTGCTGCTCGTTCAGCGAGTGCCAGCCAGGCATCGGCGGACGGCTCGGTCACGTGATCGGACTATGTACTGACTCGAACAGTCAGCTCCCGACGGGCTTGGCTCGCCGGTTCGGAGTCGAGGTCGTGCCGATAACGGTCACTGTCGACGAGGTCGACTATCTCGAAGGCATCGATCTTGATGCCGACGGCTTCTACGCCAAGTTCGGCCCCGGTCGAACCCCGGTCGTGACCACCTCGCAGCCGAGTCCCGGACAGTTCGCCATGGCCTACGAGGCGCTGGTGGCCCGAGGGGCCACGGAGATCCTGTCGGTCCACGTCGGCGCGGGCGTGTCTGGAACGCTCAACAGCGCCCGGCTCGCAGCTCGCTCGGTGGCCGTGCCGGTGCGTCTCGTCGATTCGGCCACGGCAAGTTTTGGAGTCAGTTGCTGCGTATGGGCCGCGGTCGAGGCGATCGAAACGGGGGCGTCGCTTGACGTCGCGGCCGCAGTGGCCGAGTCGCTGGCACCCCGGATTGGCAATGTCTTCATCGTCGGCGGCCTCGACCTCATGCGAGCGGGGGGCCGCGGGGGTGACGCGATGAGCGCCGTGAACGTCGCCGACGGCATCCCGGTTCTGTCTCTCGCCGATGGTCAGGTGAAGGTCGTCGGCCGGGCTGGCTCGGCCGACGAGGCCGTCGAGGCGATGGCCGCATGCGTACTGAGCGGGGGGGATGCCTTGCGGGTCGCCGTTGGTGTCGCCGATCGCCACGCCGCCCCGCTGGCTGATGCGCTTGAGGCTGCCGTCGTCGGTGCACCGAATGTCATCGAACTTGTCCGCTACCGGGTGGGCCCGAGCGTTGGCGCTCACACCGGCCCGGGAACCGTTGGTGCTTTCTGGTTCTGAGCGCTCGCGCTGAGGTCGAACTGGCGAGTGAGATCCATCAGATCTTCAGCCGAGGGCGGCGACGATCTCCTCCAACAATGCGCTGAGGTAGGCATACAGCGCATAGTGACCGACATCGGGGTGATCGTCGTCGATCTCGGCCATGTCGGTTTCCTCCGATACATCGAGCAGGGTTCCCAACACCAATCGGATCGAGTTGACGGCACGCATCCAGCCCATCAGCTGCGACTCGCTCAACTCGGTCATCGCGACGGTCTGTTCGACCATCTCGATCGACGCCAGGCGCGACGTGACCAGCTCGTCGTGCATGTAGTGGTGGTACTCGGCATCGCGTTCGGGGTCGTCGGCGTATGCCGTCGGAAAGAGCCGCGTCATTCGCTCGTCGTGGGCGTCAGGTGGAGTGGAGACCAACTCCTTCAACTGTCCGCAGAGCGCGAGGATCACTTCGCGCTCGGGCCCCGGCAGATTGAGTTTGTAGGTCGAACCAGAGCGTTTGACCCGCCATCGGCGCAACATCAATCGTCCTGCTGCAGGGTCGCCCAGAGGCCATGCTCATGGAGTCGGAATACATCGAGTTCCATTTTCTCGCGTGTGCCATTCGACACTACGGCCCGACCTTTCTCGTGGACGTCCATCATCAGCTCGGTTGCCTTCTCGAGGCTGTAGCCGAAGAGTTTCTGAAAAACCCAGGTCACGTACGACATCAGGTTGATCGGATCGTTCCAAACAAGCACGATCCAGGGGCGATCGGGTGCAAGGTCGGTATCGCCCGAGACCTGCTCGACTTCGGCGGGGGCGACAGTTGGCACAACCCTTTCTTACCAGCGGTTGGCCGATCACGCGACGCCCCCGTACGATCAATGCCGTTATGGCCGTCGGAACTCGCCCGCTCGTGCCTTCTCGGCTGGCGCCTGGAGGCTTGACGCACGGTATTCGGCGATCACCTCGCACGACCGTCGGCGCCTACGTTGCGCTGACCAAGCCGCGGATCATCGAGTTGCTGCTCATCACCACAGTTCCGGCGATGGTGATGGCCGAGCAAGGCTGGCCACCGGCGAAGCTGCTGGTGATCACTCTGGTCGGGGGCACGCTGGCTGCTGGTGGTGCTAATGCGATCAACATGGTCATCGACCGCGACATCGACAAGCTGATGCCACGCACCAAGAACCGCCCGTTGGTGACGGGGGTGCTGACGCCCCGCAACGCGCTGATCTTCGCGATCATCCTCGAAATCGCGGCATTCGCCGTGTTGTGGTCGGGGGCGAACCTGTTGGCCGCCTGCTTCGCCCTCTCAGGAACCCTCTTCTACGTGTTCGTGTACACGATGTGGCTGAAGCGCACCTCGACACAGAACATCGTTGTCGGTGGAGCCGCCGGCGCCGTACCTGCATTGGTCGGCTGGGCCGCCGTACGCAACGACGTGGCCTGGGCGCCGGTCGTGTTGTTCGTGATCATCTTTTTGTGGACCCCCCCGCATTTCTGGGCACTGGCGATTCGCTACGCCGATGACTATCGCGCCGCCGATGTGCCGATGCTGCCGGCCGTCGTCGCCCCCGAGGTCGCCGCTCGCAAGATGCTGACGTACACGATCGCAATGGTCATCGCCAGTCTGGTGATGCTGCCGGTCGGCCATCTCGGCTGGATCTACGCAGTTGCGGCCGTTGTCTGCGGTGCGCTCTTCCTGTGGGGGGCCATCGACCTTCGTCGTCACGCCACGCCCGAGCGATCCATGCGATTGTTCGGATTTTCGATCAGCTATGTCACCCTGCTTTTCGGGGCGCTGACGGCCGATGTTCTGGTTCGCCACGGTTGGTGAACGAGAACTGACGGATGACACATCACGACGATTTCAGCCCGAACGGAGCCTGGTAGGTAATGTCGGGTTTTGAACAACGGACCGATCATGCCTCGGGCGGGCTACTGCGCGCCGCTCGGGCTAGAGGATGCCCATGACGACGATCGACAATCGACCAGAGGCAGTGTCCTCGGCCCTCGCAGAGGCAGCCGATGACGCTGGTCGTGCGATACACGGTGTAGCGAGCTGGGCAACCACCGCAGACCACAAGCGAATTGGGCGGGCCTTCATGGTCGCCGCCCTGGTGATGGGCGCCGCTGCGCTCATTGTCGGCGCGCTCTTGGGTATCGAACGACTGAACGCCGACGACGCAGTGTTGCAGGCCAACTCCATCGGGCAGCTGTTCAGCCTGCACCGAGTCGGCATGTTGTACCTGGTGGCGATGCCATTGCTGCTCGGGCTCGGCCTGGCTGTCGCACCGCTGCAGATCGGCTCGCGGTCGCTGAGCTTCGGTCGCACCGCCGCCCTGGGCTTCTGGGCTTGGTTGATGGGTTCGATCCTCGTGATCGTTGCCTTCATCGGCAATGGCGGCCCTGGTGGTGGTGACGCCGACATGGTCGACCTGTTCCTCATGGGTCTCGCTCTGGCCCTCATCGGCATGGTCGCCGCGTCGGTCTCCCTGGTGACTACCGTCCTCATATCGAGGGCTCCGGGTATGACGCTCGGTCGCACGCCGGCGCTGGCCTGGTCGTCGCTGGTCGGCGGCGTCGCCAACATCCTCGTGCTGCCGGTCGTCATCGGGGTTCTGGTGCTGCTCTCCATCGATCATCAGTACGGTCGCCTGGTCTTCGGCGGCAACGCCGGCATTCTCGACTGGATGAGCTGGGCGATCTCGCAGCCGGCCTCGTTCATCGCCGTTGTCCCAGCGCTCGGCGCGGCCGCCGATGTGGTGATCACGGCGTCGGGTCGTCGCCATCCGCAGCGGGGTGGCGTGCTCGTCGGCGTCGGCGTGTTCTCCGTTGCGATGCTCGGTGCCGTCACCCAGGTCACCCACGACCTGCCGTGGAGCGGCTCGTCGATCGGCGACAAGATCAAGAATGTGCTGCCGTTCGCCCTGTTCAACCTGCTGCCGATCCTTGGTGCGGTGATTGTGCTCGGCATGGTGGCGCTGGCTCTCAAGGGCGGCAAGCCCCGGCTGTCGGCCGGATTCGTGTTCTCGCTGACCGGGCTCATCGTGATCGTCGGCGGTGTGGTTGCTCATGCACTGGCCCCCATCGTCGACCTACAGTTGGCTGGAACGACGTACGACGAGGGTGTTTTCACTGCCGTGACATCGGGTGGTCTGCTCGTTGGACTCGGAGCGATTGCCCACTGGGGGCCGAAGCTCTGGGGCCGCAAGATTGGTGACAAGCAGTTGTTGCCGCTCGCCCTGCTCGGATTCGTCGGTGCCGATCTCGGAGCCCTGGCCCTGGCCGTTGCCGGTTTCCAAGGCCAGCCGGCCATGACCGCCGGTGGCTTCGACTACAAGTTCTCCCCGCAGTTGCTCAATGGCATCGCCATGGCAGGTTCGGCGCTCGTCGCCCTGGTCGTCGTGCTGTTCGGCTTGCTCGCCCTCAAGTCGTTCACCTCGGGCGAGGCCGCCGGCGACGACCCGTGGGACGGTCAAACCCTCGAGTGGGCGACGTCGTCGCCGCCCCCGGCCAACAACTTCTCCGACCTGCACACTGTGTCATCGGCTGAACCCCTGCTCGACCTCAAGCCTGCCCGGAGTAACGCCTGATGATTGCGCTGCCCCCTGCCCCCGCTCCGGCTCCTCGCCGGCAGCTGCTCATCGGCACGTCCGCCGTCGGAGCGGCGATCACCATGCTGTTCGGCGGCATGCTCGCCGTCTGGTGGCGATTCCGTGAAAACTCACCGCTGCGTTCCGGCGCGGGCGAGAAGCTGATCAAGGATTGGAAGCCCAAGGGAGTCAAGATTCCCATGGTTCCGGTCAACGTGTTGTTCTTCACGCTGATCATGGCCTGCCTGATGGCCCAGTATGCGGTCTACGCGGCGAAGCGGGCGGACCGTTCAAATGTCACCCTCGGTCTCGGGTTGACGATGCTGACGGGGCTGGCTGCGCTCAACGCTCAGGCCTACATCTGGGGTCAAACGAAGATCGGCATCCGCGATGGCCGGTTCGAGACAATGTTCTACGCCGTCACTGGCTCGTTTTTCGTGCTGATGATCGTCGGGCTGGTGTTCACCGTGGTAGCAGCCTTCCGGCACTTCGGTGGGCGCACGGCCGATCACGAGGTCATCACCTCACATGCGTTGTTCTGGTACATCCTGACGGCAATTTTCACCGCCGTCTGGTTCGTGGTTTACGTGACGAAGTAGGGATCGATGTTCTCCACTGGATCCAAGCTGTTTGTCGGTCTCGCCGGGCTCACCACCGCGGCGTTCGCCATCTACGGCATCACTCAAAACTTCGGGGCGCTCGGCTCACTCGGGCTGTTCTTCCTCATGGTGGCCCTGATGGGCCTGGCGACGGCGGTGATCTTCACTCGCGATGGCGACATCTCGGCGATGGACACGGCCGCCGTGCAGACGGCGTCCTCGGGCAGTCAACCTGTCGGTGACAGCATGTGGCCGTTCGTGGCCGCCGTTTCTGCGGTGCTGTTGATCGTCGGCCTCGTCACCGACAAGCGCTACTTCGTTGCTGGCCTCGGCATCCTGGTCGTGGCGATCGTCGAGTGGATGGTGCGGGCCTGGGCCGATCGTTCCTCGGCTGATACGGCCTTCAACCAGGGCATCCGTAGTCGGATCATGCATCCGCTCGAACTCCCGCTCGCTGGACTCGCCGGTCTGGCAGTCGTGATCTACGGTTTTTCCCGCATGATGGTCGCGGCCGACAAGAACATCGGTCCGGTGATTCTCGGAGTCGGTGCGGCTTTGGTGCTCGGCTTCGGCGTCAGCTTCTCCAAGAAGCCGAACATGCGACGCGGGCTGGCCGCGGGAATCTGTGCCCTCGGCGGGGCTGCGGTCATCGCCGGGGGTATTGCCTCGGCGTCGGTGGGGCAACGTCACGAGCTCACCGAGGCTCGTGAAGAGGATCACTTCGGCTCTCGCAACGGTGAGCGCCCATGCGAGGGAGAGTAAGTGGCCGATGTTGTTGCCTCGGGTTCTGTCTGGCTGCTATCGTATTCTCTGGCGAAGTTTACGTTCGACGGTGCAAACCTCGAGATCGATCAGATCGCCGGATCGCTCGACGGTCAGGCGTTGACCGTCGACCGCGGCAACGCGGTGAGCGTCCTGTTCGTTAACGAAACCGAAGAGCCTCACCGGCTGCGGATCTACGCCGGTACGAAGGCGTCCGACACCAAAGGTGCCGACGGCAACCCGATCGTCACCGACGTGGAGTTCTGCACTCGAGCTATCGGTGAGGGCAAGACCCAACTCCTCACCTTCATCATGCCCAAGCCGTCGCTTGCCGACCCCGAGGGTTACTACGCCGAGGTTCCCGGCGTCGATGGCGCCCGGGTCGCGGTGGTCGTCCCGTGAGCACCGCCCATGATTCTCAGACCACGCTCGCCGAAACCGGAGCATCCATGACGTCCAACCGCCGCGGCCTGTGGGCCATACCGGGTCTTGCCCTGGTCGTCACCATCTTGGCCGGTTGTGCCAAGAACGCCCCCCAGGACACCTGGCAACCCGCCGGACCCGACGCCCGCAAGATCGACGACCTGCAGCGGTTCCCATTTTATGCTGCCGGTGTGGTTGGCGTGCTCGTGCTGGCCGTCGTGATCTTCGTTGTCTGGAAGTACCGCGACAGGGGTCAGGCCATCCCGCATCAGGGTCACGGCAACCCGCTCGTCGAGGTCGGCACCATCGCCTTCTCGGCGATTCTGCTCGCCGCCGTAGCGGTCCCGACCGTCGGGGTCATCTTCGACCTCGCCGAGACCGACGATTGCAAGATGACCGTCAACGTCACCGGTCAACAGTGGTGGTGGGAGTACTCCTACCCGCAGCAGGCGGGCATCGACAGCCCAATCGTCACCTCCGGTCAGTTGGTCATTCCCACCGGTGAGTGTGTGCTGTTGCGGCTGACAAGTCGCGATGTCATCCACTCGTTCTGGATCCCCAAGCTCAACGGCAAGAAGGACGCAGTCCCCGGACGCATCCAGTTGCTGCGGATGGAGGCCGAGACGCCCGGTATCTACGCCGGGCAGTGCTCCGAGTTCTGCGGCCTCAGTCACGCCAACATGAAGATGGACGCCGTCGCGCTCAGGCCGGCCGACTTCGCCACCTGGGTTGCGGCGCAGACCGCGCCGGCGGTTGCGGTGAGTGATCAGGAGTCGGCGGCTGGTCGCGGCGAAGCCGTCTTCAAGGGTCAGTGCGTGCTGTGTCACCAGGTCAACGGCCTGGTCGATGACGAGGGCAAACCGCTGATCGCTCAGGCCGACATCAATCTCGTCTCGGGTGCCGCACCTAACTTGACGCACTTCATGAGTCGCACCACCTTCGCTGGGAGCACCTATTCGCTGCTCACCGAGGAGTGCCGCACCAAGCTGATGGCGGCGTTGCCCGACGAGTTCGGGGCCCTGTACCTCGGTGGAGTCGAGTCGGGATGCCTCAACGTCGTGGAGCTCAAGGAGTGGTTGCGTAACGCACCCGACAAGAAGCCGATGTACCCCGACACCAACGAGGATGGCAAGCGTCGCGGCATGCCCGCCCTCGGTCTGACTGAGAACCAGATCAATGATCTGGTCGAGTACTTGAAAACGCTGAAGTGAGCGACATCGTGAGAAGACGTGAAGTTCGCGGTGTTCAGATGAACGTGGAGAGGAACTGATGGCGATCATCGAACGACCGACAGGTGAGATGTTGCGGGGCCCGGTAGGCGTAGGACCCCGCGCCTCGCTCGGCATGTACCGTCGCCCGGTCGAGACGACCGGTTGGCGCTCGTGGCTGTTCACCGTCGACCACAAGCAACTGGGGCTGATGTACGGCATCACGGCCTTCGTGTTCTTTCTGGTGGGCGGCCTTGAGGCGCTGCTGATTCGTCTGCAATTGGCGCAACCGAACGGCAAGGTGCTGTCGGCCGATGCCTACAACCAGATGTTCACGATGCACGCCACAACGATGGTGTTCCTCTTCGTCATGCCGATGGCCGCGGGATTCGCCAACTATTTCGTCCCGCTGCAAGTCGGCGCTCGCGACGTGGCGTTTCCCCGCATCAACGCCTTCGGCTACTGGTGCTTCCTCGCCGGTGGGCTCTTTCTCAACTCGTCGTGGCTACTCGGCGGCGCGGCCGACGGCGGCTGGTTCATGTATGCCCCGAACTCCTCAGCCCTGTTCTCTCCGAGTCACGGCGTCGACTTTTGGGCGCTGGGCCTGCAGATCACCGGTATTGCCTCGTTGACCGGTTCGATCAACCTGATCGTGACCATCCTCAACATGCGAGCCCCGGGCATGAGCCTGATGAAGATGCCGATCTTCACCTGGATGATCCTGGTCGTGCAGTTCCTTTTGCTGTTCGCAGTGCCGGTCATCACTGTTGCGCTATTCCTCCTCAGCTTCCAGCGCACGTTCGGGGCCACGTTCTTCGATGTCTCTGCCGGAGCTGACCCGCTGCTCTGGCAGCATCTGTTCTGGATCTTCGGGCATCCCGAGGTGTACATCCTGGTCTTGCCGAGCTTCGGCATCGTCTCGGAAGTCCTCCCGGTGTTCTCCCGCAAGCCACTGTTTGGCTACCCGATGGTGGTCTTCTCTGGTGCAGCCATCGGCTTCGTCGGCTGGGGGGTGTGGGCTCACCACATGTTTGCCTCGGGTCTCGGCCCGGTCTCGGTGACGGTGTTCTCGTTGTCGACGATGCTGATCGCCATCCCAACCGGCATCAAGATCATCAACTGGGTGATGACGATGTGGGGCGGCAAACTCCGCTTCACGACGGCCATGCTCTTCGCCATCGGCCTCATCGTGGAGTTCACGATCGGCGGCCTTTCTGGCGTCACCCACTCGGTGTCACCGTCCGATACGCAGCAGACCGACACGTACTACATCGTCGCCCATTTCCACTATGTGCTGTTCGGTGGGGCGATTTTCGGCATCTTCTCGGGCTTCTACTACTGGTGGCCCAAGATGTTCGGCCGCCTGCTCGACGAGAAGCTCGGCAAGCTCAACTTCTGGCTCATGGTCATTGGCATGAACATGACGTTCGGTCCGATGCACATCCTCGGGCTGCAGGGCCAGCCGCGTCGGATGTATCGCTACACCACCGACCGCATCGGCGAAGGGTTCTTCAACTTGAAGTTCTGGAACCAGATCTCGTCGCTCGGGGCCCTCATTCTGGCCGTCGGCATCATCGTGTTCATCGTCAACGTGGTCCGTACCGCTCGCGGCCCGGCGAACGCTCCCCTCGACCCATGGGACGCTCGCAGCCTCGAGTGGCTGACCACCAGCCCGCCCAAGGTGCACAACTTCGATGTCATCCCAACGGTCAGTCACCTCGATGAGTTCTTCCATCTGAAGTACGCCGAGAACGAGGCGACCGGTGAGATGGAGCGTGTCGCCACCGCCGAGGAACTGATGAAGATCCAGGAAGACAACGCCGAGCAGAACATTCATTTGCCCGCCCCGTCGTACTGGCCGCTTATCTTGGCCCTGGCCCTGCCGGTCACCGCTTACGGCGTGATCTACAACAAGATCCTCATCGCGGTAGGGGCGACCATGATCGTGCTGTCGATCTTCGGTTGGGCCCTCGAGCCCTCGATGGCCGATGATTCCGATCTCGAACCGCCTGCTCCGTCCGACGGACCCACGAAGGAGCTAGCTCCCATTGTCTGAGCTCGCCGTAGATACCTCTTCTGGTCACGACTCCGCCGCATTGGACAGTCGTCACGACCATGCCCCCCACGACGATCATGGGGGCGGCCACGGGCACTACACATCGCTCGGCTTGTCGAACAACAAGCTCGGAATGTGGCTGTTTCTCGGCTCCGAGTGCTTGTTGTTTGGTGGCCTCATCTCCACCTACATGCTCTACCGAGGCCGCACGGCCAAGGGGCCGGGCCCCAACCAGGTGTACGACATTCCGTTCACCTCGGCGTCGTCGTTCGTGCTGCTGATGAGCTCGCTGACGATGGTCCTCGCGGTGACTGCCGCCAAGCGTCGCGACGACGGCAACACCCGTCTGTGGCTCAGTGTGACGGCGCTCCTCGGTGCGATGTTCGTTGGCGGTCAGGTGTATGAGTTCACCGGCTTCTACAACGAGGGTCTCGGCTTCACCACCAGCCTGTTCTCGTCCAGCTTGTACACACTGACCGGTTTTCACGGTGTCCACGTCACTGTCGGCATCATGATGCTGATGGCGCTGCGCGGCATCCTGACCAAGAATCGGATCGTCGGCGACAAGGCCGAGGTAGTCGAACTGATCGGCCTCTATTGGCACTTCGTCGACATCATTTGGATCATCATCTTCACCCTCGTCTATCTGATCCCGGCCTGAGGTACCTGTCATGAGCACCGACACTGTCGCCCACGCCGATCGCGGCCACGCGGATGATCATGGAGATCATGGAGATCATGGCCACGGCGAGCACGTGGATCATCCCGATTCTTACTATGTCAAGATCGCCCTCGTCCTGGCGGCGATCACGGCCGCTGAAGTCGCGTTGTCATACATGGACGTGGGCGCAGCCTTCCTGCCGACGCTGCTGATCATGATGGCGATCAAGTTCGTCATGGTTGTGCTGTTTTTCATGCATCTCCGCTTCGACTCGAAGTGGTTCAACATGGCGTTCTGGACCGGCCTGATTCTGGCGATCCTTGTCTATGTCGCCGCACTGACGACATTCAGGTTCTTTGGATAGTGCACGGGTGATAGCCGAAGTCGGTGTCTCTACCGACCCCTGGCGTTTCCAGGCCCACCCGCAGGTCTGGCTACTCATCGGCTTTCTGACCGTTGCGTACATCTACGTGGTCAGGGTTCTCGGCCCGAAGGCTGTTGCTCCCGGCCAACCCGTCGTGACCCGTCGCCAGGTGGTCTGCGCCGGTGCGGCAATTGTGCTTCTGTGGTTTGCGTCGGATTGGCCGGTTCACGACCTAGCCGAGGAGTACTTGTACTCGGCGCACATGCTGCAGCACATGGTTTTGGCATACTTCGTTCCGCCCTTGGCGTTGCTCGGTACGCCGGAGTGGTTCCTTAGGGCCCTGATTGGCCGCGGCAAGGCGTGGACCGCCGTCCGCTGGTTGTCGAAGCCGGTGATCGCCGGGCTGCTCTTCAACGCCGTTGTCATGATCACCCACATTCCTGCACTGGTCAATCGCTCGGCTGAGAGCAGTCCCGTGCACTACGGCCTCCACGTCCTTCTCGTGACGAGTTCAATGCTGATGTGGCTGCCCGTTTGCGGGCCCTTCGCAGAACTTCGTATGGGCTACGGAGCCCGCATGATCTACCTCTTCCTCCAGTCGGTGATTCCAACCGTGCCGGCCGGGTGGCTGACGTTCGCCGAAGGTGCGGTCTACAAGCACTATGACATTCCCGTGCGAGCGTTCGGGTTGAGCGTCACCTACGACCAGCAGATTGCCGGGTTGATCATGAAAATCGGGGGAGGTATGTACCTCTGGACGATTGTGATCTTCCTCTTCTTCGGTCGGTTTGCTGCCCGCTTCGGTGAAGATAACTCGTATCGCCGTAGCGCCCATATGCCGTCTGCCGAGATCACGGGTCACGATGATCTTGCGATGACGTACGAGTCGGTCACCGAGGCATTCGACCGGACCGTGCCCCCCGGCGAACCCGAACGTACGCCAGCTTCGTAGCCCGCCGTGCGCGCTCAGCTGACGAACCGGGAAACACCGAGTGCTCGGTCGTATGGGGCCACTACGATCGAGGACCTGTGATCGACATCCGTGCCCTTCGAGGCGACCCCGAGTCCGTGCGAGCGGCTATGGCCCGTCGCAACAAACCCGAACTTCTCGAGCAACTCGATGCAGCCGCCTCGTTCGATCGGCAGCTACGCGAAATTGCCAACGAGCGCGACACCGTACGCGGCCGAGTGAATGAGATTTCCAAGCAGGTCGGCGCACTCCGGCGGGACGGACAGCACGATGCAGCCGAGGCTGCGATGGCCGAGAGCCGCGACCTCGGGGATCGGGAACGCCGTCTCGCCGGTGACGCCGACGAGCTGGAACTCCGGTTGCGCGAGATCCTCCTGCGAATCCCCAATGTGCCGCACCCCGACGCCCCGGACGGGCTCAGCGATGACGACAACCCAGTAGTTACCCCACCGACGAACATGCCCATCGACTTTGCCGACTACCAGCGGGTTCCGCATTGGGAGACCGGGGCCGCCCTGGGAATTCTCGACTCCGACCGGGCGACCAAGATCTCCGGGGCGATGTTCACGATGCTGCGGGGGGCGGGGGCGACAATGGCCCGGGCGCTGTGCCAATACGCCCTCGATCGCAACGCCGACGCGTTCGAAGAGATTCGCCCGCCGACGCTCGTCACCACCGCTACTCTCACGGCCACCGGTCAGCTCCCCAAGTTTGCCGAAGACGCCTACGCCATCGAGCGCGACGACCTGTGGTGCATCCCGACAGCGGAGGCTCCCCTGACGTCGATGCACGCCGGCGACATTGTCGACGAGGCCAAGCTCCCGATGCGCTTCATGGCCTACACCCCGTGCTATCGACGCGAGGCCGGCTCGGCGGGACGCGATACCCGAGGGTTGTTGCGGAGCCACGAGTTCGACAAGGTCGAGATTCTCGCCTACGCCACACCGGAGCAGGCCCCAGACATGCTCATCGAGTTGCGTAACCGAGCCGAGGCGTTGATGAGCGGTCTGGGCCTGCCGTACCGGATCATCGAGATCTGCACTGGCGATCTTGGTCAGAGCCATCACCGCAGCTTCGATATCGAGGTGTTCGCCCCGGGTTGCGACCGCTGGCTTGAGGTTTCTTCGATCAGTTGGTTCAGCGACTACCAGTCCCGACGAGGAGAGATCCGCTTCCGGCGAGCCGGGCAGAAGGGGACAGAACTCGCCCACACGCTCAACGGGTCGGCCCTGGCCGTCCCGCGCGTGTTGGCTGCGATCTGGGAGAACTACCGACAACCCGATGGCTCGGTCGTCGTGCCCGATGTGCTTCGCCCCTACATGCGCGGCATCGGAGTCGTCTCGTGAGCGCAGCGAACGCCGACCGACCGAGCGCCAGCGAATCGGGTGGCGATGGGGTCCGGGGGCGCAGCCCCCGAGAAGAACGGAGCGCAGCGAATGCCGACCGACCGAGCGCCAGCGAATCGGGTGGCGATGGGGTCCGGGGGCGCAGCCCCCGAGAAGAACGGAGCGCAGCG
>JANNNL010000340.1:0-26162 GCA_031398525.1 Actinomycetes bacterium
CTCGATCGCCGTAGTCGGGGGCGCACCCGCCGAACGGGTGGTGCGCGCCTGCCTCGGCCTGTCATACGACGGTTCGATCTGGCCGGTCAACCCCCGCCGTCGAGACCTGGCCGGAGTGCCCTGTTTCCCCTCGCTCGACGACCTGCCCGGCGTCCCCGACGCGGTGTTCCTCGGCGTCAACCGCCATGCTTCGGTCGATGCGATGCATCAGATCGTCGCGCTCGGCGAAGTGGGCGGAGTCGTCTGCTACGGCTCCGGCTTTGCGGAGTCGGGTGAAGCTGACCTGCAGGATGCCTTGCTGGCTGCGGCTGGCGGTCTGCCGTTCTTCGGGCCGAACTGTTACGGCTACGTCAACACGTTCGACCGGGTGGCGTTGTGGCCCGACGAGCACGGCTGCGGGGTGTTCGACCGCGGCGTAGCAATCGTCTCGCAATCGGGGAATGTGGCCTGTAACCTCACATATGCCCAGCGTGGCGTACGTCTCGGTGGCATGGTCACGGTCGGCAACCAAGCCTCGCTCGGCATGGAGGATTGCATCGACGCGTTCCTCGACGACGACCGGATCACCACGATCGGCCTGTTCCTGGAAGCGGTTCGCGACCCCCAGCGGTTCGCCGCCGCTGCCATCCGCGCCGCCGATCAGAGGGTGCCGATCGTTGCGTTGCAGACCGCCCGTTCCGCCACCGGCGCAGCGATTGCCGCGTCCCACACCGGTTCGATGGCCGGCCGAGCCGCCGCGTACGACGCGATGTTCGCGCGCTATGGCGTTGCGGTCGTCAGCACTCCCGCGCAACTGATGGAGACTCTCAAACTCCTCGACGAGGGCGGCCGACTCGACGGGCCACGGATCGTGTCGTTGAGTTGTTCGGGCGGTGAGGCCTCGCTGGTCGCCGACCTTGCCGAAGGGACGGGGCTCAAGTTCGAGCCGTTCGAAACCGGGCATCAGGCGGCGATCGAGGCAACGCTCACTGAATTGGTCAGCGTCTCGAACCCGTTCGACTACCACACCTTCATGTGGGGTGACCGGGCCGCAACAGCCGCCTGTTTCACCGCGGTGATGGACGGCCCGCAGGACGCCACGATGCTCGTGCTCGACGCACCGACCGGCGATGGCCAGGACACCTCATCGTGGCGCACCGCGATCGACTCCCTCGCCGATGCGTCGGCGGCCACCGACCGCCGTGGGGTGGTAGTTGCTTCGATGGCCGAGAACCTCTCCGCCGCGTTGCGCGCTCACGCCAGCGAATCCGGTCTCACCCCGTTGCTCGGCCTGTCGGAGGGTCTCGTTGCGCTGCAGGCTGCCGCGATGGTCGGTCGGGAGGTTGGCGTCCCGCACGCGGCGGTCGCTCCGGTCGGCGAGACTCGGCTCGTCGACGAGGCAACCGCCAAGTCGCGGCTCCGTGAGCTCGGGGTGCTGGTGCCGACAGGCATCGTCGTGCCCGCCTCGCAGGTGAGCAACGCCGCAGCTCAGATCGGGTTTCCAGTCACTCTCAAGGCGCTCGGACTCGCCCACAAGAGTGAGTCTGGTGCCGTGCGAGTCGGTCTGCGTGACGACGTCGCACTGACCGCGGCGCTGGATGCAATGCCGGCATCGAACGCCGGTTACCTCGTCGAGTCCACAGTCACCGACGTCGTCGCCGAGGTACTGGTCGCGGTCCGGCGCGACCCGCCGATCGGCTGGCTCGTGTCGGTGGGCTTCGGGGGAGTGATGACCGAGATCTGGGCCGATGTCGTCCACATCCTCGCCCCACTTTCCGCTGATAACGTGCGCGCCGCGTTGACGAAGCTGCGCAGCTACCGCCTGCTCACCGGGTTCCGCGGCCGTCCCCCCGCCGACATCGACGCGCTCGTTAGTCTCGTCGTGCGGTTGGCTGACGCGGTCGTCGGCACCGGGGTTGTCGAGATCGAGTTGAACCCGGTGTTGGTCGGCCAACAGGGTGCGGTCGCCGTCGACGCGTTGTGGATCGAGGAAGTCCAGTGAGACGGCTGTGTGGGGAGTCCCGATCCCCAGTGTTGAAATTCGTGCGCGTTTTCGGCCCGGATACGCCATTCTGGGGAGTGATGAGCACGAGGTTGTGTCGATGAGTGACGGATTCCGGGTCGAACGGAATGACGCGGTCCTCGAGCTGACGCTTGATCGTCCCAAGGCGAACGCGATCGATGCCGCGACCAGTCAACGGCTCGGCGATGTGTTCGTCGTCGCCGAAGCCGACCCCGATGTGCGGGCGATCATCTTCACCGGCACAGGCGAGCGGTTCTTCTCGGCGGGCTGGGATTTGGGTGCCGCCGCCGACGGTGAGGAGTTCGACGCCGACTACGGCCCCGGCGGGTTCGGGGGGTTCCCGGAGTTGCCCAATCGCACCAAGCCGGTGATCGCCGCGGTCAACGGTATGGCGGTCGGCGGAGGTTTCGAGATCGCCATGGCCGCCGACCTGATCGTCGCCGCCGACCACGCCCAATTCTTCTTGCCCGAGGCTCAACTCGGCATCCTCCCCGACGCCGGCTCGGTGCGATTGCCCCGTTTGTTGCCCGCCCCGATCGCCCGGGAGATGCTGCTGACCGGCCGCCGGATGGATGCCACCGAGGCGTTGCGGTGGGGCTTCGTCAACCGGATCGTGCCGTCGGCCGACCTGATGACGACCGCCCGCGAATTGGCCGCATCGGTGATGGCCTCGGCCCCCTTGAGCGTGGCCGCGATCCTCGACATCGGCCGCTCGACCACCGCAATGGACCTGGTCAAGGCCATGGAAGCGATCAAGACGATGGAGAGCTACCGCCGAGCCATCGACTCCCAAGACGCCGCGGAGGGCACCGCCGCATTCGCCGAAAGGCGCTCCCCGGTCTGGAAGGGCCGCTGAGAGTACCGAGACCGCACAAAATCTGACCCTGATGCCGTCAAGTATGGTTGGACGGCAGCGAACGGCGCGGGAGGTCCCTCATATGAGCACTCGTGAGCAGACTCACCCGATGTCTCGTCGGCGCTGGAGGGCCTCAATTGGACCAATGGTCGTTCTCTTCGCGCTCGTGTCATCCACCACAATTGAGCCGACGATGACCTCGGCCGCTTCCACACCGAGCGCGGGCCTCGTCGCCGTGCCGCAGGCAGATCAATTGCCTGGCGGTGTTCGAATCGGGCCATCTCCGTCGGCCGAGGCGAGCGGCAACAGCACGGCGTTCATTGTGTACGCCCGCGACAGCGGAGCGCTCGATCGCGTCGTTGCGCACCTGCGGACTGTCGGCCTCGCGCCGCGCGACGAATGGCGCACTGCGTTGTTCGGAGTTCTCGTAACGCTCGACGAGACGCAGATGAACGAACTTCGCGGTCACGCCGACGTTCTGGGAGTGGAGCCCAACCGGTCGGTCGCCGCCGCCACAAACCAGACCGATCCGCCGTGGGGCCTCGACCGAATCGACCAGCGATCGCTCCCGCTCAACTCCAACTTCGGATACACGGCAACGGGGGCGGGGGTGACGGCCTATGTCGTCGACAGCGGAATTCGATCGAGCCACCGCGAGTTCGTTGGACGAGTTGCTCCGGGTGCGTATGTCGACTTTGGCGATTTCACTGGCGTCGAGGACTGTGACGGCCACGGTACGCACGTATCGGGCACGATCGGAGGTACGTCCTACGGAGTGGCCAAGCAGGTCACGATCGTTCCGATCAAGGTGCTCGACTGTGGTGGCTCGGGTACCAACGCCGGGATCATTGCCAGCATCGATTGGATCATCAACAATCACGCAGCCTCAGTGCCCGCAGTGGCGAATATGAGCCTCGGCGGCGAGGCCTCGGTCGCCATCGACATTGCGGTTCAGGCGATGATCAATGATGGCATTTCCGTCGTCGTGGCCGCTGGCAACGGCGTTCCGGGGATCGGAGCAATCGACACATGCCTCGTCAGCCCGGCGAGGCTGCCCGCCGCGATAACCGTGGCCGCGTCGGAGATCGATGACAACGATGCGCAGTACTCGAACTTTGGGTCATGCAACGATCTCTTTGCCCCGGGGAGCGGGATTCTGTCAGCCGGAATCCTCACCGACACCGACAGCACCGTGCTTTCCGGTACGTCCATGGCGTCGCCTCATGTCGCGGGGGCCGTCGCGCTCGTCCTGCAGGGGCAGCCCACGTTCAGTCCCGCCCAGATCGCTTCGACCATCGATGCGACGTCGACGAAGGACAAGATCGGGGTGTGCTGTGGTGACCCCAACAAGCTGGTCTACATCGGTCAACTCACGGCGGCCCTGAGCGTGACCCTGGCTGGCACCGGTTCCGGTTCTGTGACGTCGGCGCTGTCGGGGATTTCGTGTGGGGCGACCTGCAATGCATCATTCCCATCGGGTACCACGGTGACCCTGGGCGCGTTCCCGGCAGGAGATTCCGTCTTCGCCGGGTGGTCGGGGGCGTGCACGGGGAACGCGCCGACGTGTGCTGTGACCACGACCACGGCCCAGTCGGTGGTCGCCACGTTCTCCCTGCCATCGCGGGCGTTGACAGTCACCCGGTCGGGCGTCGGAAGCGGCTCGGTCACGTCGATGCCGCCGGGTATTTCGTGCGGCGCAGCCTGCACCGGAGTGTTTCCGTTGGGTTCCGTCGTCACGCTGACAGCTGTGCCAGCTTCCGGCTCGGCGTTCGGCGGATGGTCCGGAGCGTGTACCGGCAGCACCCCGTCGTGCGCAATCACGATGGCCGACGCCCAGAATGTCGCGGCGGTGTTCACCCTGGTTCCTCCCGGGTTCACGGCTCTCAACCCAGCAAGGTTCCTTGACAGTCGACTGGGCGCACCAACGGTCGATGGGCTGTTCAGCGGGGTCGGCCTGCGACCAGCGGGATCGGTTACCGAACTGCCGGTCGCCGGTCGGGCCAGCGTGCCGGCCGACGCTCCCGCGGTCGCGCTGAACGTCACCGTGACCGGCGCGCAGCGGGCTGGCTATGTCACCGTCTGGCCGTGCGGTAGTCCGCAGCCGAACGCCTCGAACATCAACTACGAGCCGGGAGCGACCTTGGCCAATTCGGTGATCGCCAAGGTCGGAGCGGACGGCAAGGTGTGCATCTTCACCCTCGCGGCGACCGATCTGATCGTCGATGTGAATGGCTTCCACCCGGCCGGCGCGCTCTTCGTGCCGCTGATTCCCGGCCGAATGTTGGAGTCCCGTATCGGTGCTGCACCCACTGCGGACGGTCGGTTTTCGGGCATTGGCGTCAGGGCCGCAGGCACCATCACCCAACTGCCAATCGCCGGGCGCTACGGCGTGCCAGCCAACGCCGACACTGCGGTCTTGAACGTCACGGTCACCGGCACTCTGTCGCCCGGGTACGTCACGGTGTGGCCGTGCGGATCGGCACCTCCGAATGCCTCGAATGTGAACTACGAGACGAACGCAACGGTGGCCAACAGCGTGATCGCCAGGATCGGTGCCGACGGATCAGTCTGTCTCTACACGAGCGCCAGCACCAACCTGCTGGTCGATCTCAACGGCTACTACCCAATGGGGTCGTCGCTCTCCTCGCTGATCCCGGCCCGCGTACTCGAAACTCGCTCCGGGGCGGCACCGACGGTCGATGGACAGTTCTCCGGCATCGGTCGGCGGGCGGCTGGTTCTGTCACCGATCTTGCGATCGCGGGGCGGGCCGGGGTACCGGCCAGTGCTGTGGCTGTCGTCCTCAACGTGACTGCCACGGGCACGCAAGGTTCTGGGTATCTGACCATCTGGCCATGCTCCTCGCCCCAACCCACCGCCTCGAACCTCAACTATCCGGTCAACGCGACGGTCCCGAACGCTGTCATCGCCAAGCTCGACGCAACCGGAAGGGTCTGCATCTACACCAGCGAGGCCACCGACCTCCTCGTCGACATCAACGGGTACCACACCGGCCCATGACCGCGGCCTTCCTGATCGTCCCGAGGTCGAGCGTCGACGCGATTGCTCCCGACGGCTCCGAGGTCCGATTTCTCGCCGGTCTGACCCGTGGGGGGATGGCGACCTTCTCAATTGGGCCGGGGGACATCTCGATCGCCGTCCGCCACCGCACGGTCGAGGAATTGTGGGTGTTCACCCATGGCCGGGCCGAGATGTGGATCAGCCCCGATGGCGACGTTTCGCAGCCCGCGGCGTCCGTTCGGGTGGGCGACTCGGTTCGCATTCCGGTCGGCGCATCGTTCCAATTCCGTTCGGTAGGCGACTGCAGCGTGACCGCCGTCGGCGTGACGATGCCACCGTGGCCCGGCGACGGCGAGGCCGTCCGCACCGTCGGCCCGTGGGAGCCGACTCTCAGCCCCGGCCCCGGCCTCGCGGTCGAATAGCTGTATCCGCGGCCTACTCTCCGCCGTCAGAACGGGTGACAAACCACTCGAGCGAGGTGGGGTCGGCGAGGGAGTCGCAGCTCGCGGCGACGTCGGCGGGGGTTCCGGTCAGGATGCGTTTGATCGGGACTTCGAGCTTCTTGCCCGACAGGGTGCGGGGGACGACAGGGACGGCCTCGATCGCGTCGGGGACGTGGCGGGGTGAAAGTTCGGATCGCAGAGTCGAGACGATTCGGCGGCGCAGCTCATCGTCCAATGTGGTGCCCCCGGCGAGGGAGACGAACAGGAGCAGCTCGTCGCGACCATCGGCGTCGAGGTGGACCACGACGCTGTCGGTCACCTCGGGCAGTGCCTCGACCACGGCGTAGAAGTCGGACGTTCCCAGCCGCACCCCGCCACGGTTGAGCGTGGCATCTGAGCGGCCCGACACCACTGCGGCACCGTCGTCGTGGAACGTGACCCAGTCGCCGTGACGCCACACGCCGGGGAAGTCGGCGTAGTAGGCGTTGCGGTAACGAGAGCCGTCGCTGTCGCCCCAGAACCCGACCGGCATCGACGGCATCGGAGCTGCAATGACGAGTTCACCCTGATCACCGGGAATGCACGGGGCACCGGCCGGGTCGTAGGCGGCGGCTGCACAACCCAACAGCGATCCGGCGATCTCGCCCGATCGAATCGGGGTCAGCGGGTTCATGCCCAAGAATGCGGTGCAGACATCGGTCCCACCCGAGATTGAGTTGAGCAACACCCGCGGCCCGAGCACGTCGTAGATCCACTCGAAGCCCTCGGCGGGCAGCGGCGCGCCGGTGGAACCGATCTCACGCAAGCGACCGCGACCGGGTCGGAGTCCGGCCTTGCGGCAGCTCATGATGAACGGAGCCGACATGCCGAACACGCTGCAATCGGTGTCCTCGGCAACGTCCCACAGGGTGGCGAGCGAGCCGGCCGCGGGGTCGCCGTCGAACATCACGATCGAGGCGCCGACGGCCAACGCCGACACCATGTAGTTCCACATCATCCAACCGGTGGTGGTGAACCAGAAGAATCGGTCACCCGGGCCAAGGCTGTGGTGGAGTCCGAGGGCCTTGAAGTGCTCCAGGGTGATGCCCCCGTGGCCGTGGACGATGGCTTTGGGCAGCCCGGTCGTTCCCGAGGAAAACAGCACGTAGAGCGGATGATTGAACGGCACACGAACGAATGACGCAGGCCCCGGATCAGGGCCGGCGAGCAGTTCGGTCCAGTCGTCGGGCCCCGTCCCGAGGTACCGGATGCAGACCACCTGCTCCACAGACGGCAGCCCGGCGCGGATCTCGGCAACCTCGGTCATGCGGTCGATCCGCTTCGATCCGTAGATGTAGCCGTCGACGGCGATGAGCACTTTCGGAGCGATCTGCGAGAGCCGATCGATCACGGATCGAACCCCGAACTCCGGCGCACAACTCGACCAGATCGCCCCGATCGACGCCGTCGCCAGCATGGCGATCAACGTCTCGGGGATGTTCGGTGCGTAGGCCCCGACCCGGTCGCCGAACCCGACGCCGAGCCGCCGCAGTCCACGGGCGCAGCGAGCCACCGCGTCGAAGAGATCGCCCCCGGTCAACTCGATCTCGTCACGGGTCTGGCTGCGGGCGATGATCGCGACACCCAACGGCGCCCCTGCCACGACGTGCTCGGCGTAGTTGAGCGTGCCGCCGGGGAACCACTCCGTGCCTGGCATCTGGGGACCTTGAGCCCCGATCACCGACGTGGGCGGGGTGCCCCAGCGCACGCCGAAGTCTGCGGTGATCGCCCCCCAGAATCCGTCCAAGTCAATGACCGACCAGCGATGGAGCGACGGGTAGGTCTCGTGCCCATGGAGCGCGGCGAAGCGGCCGAGCGGAGTGTCGGCGAGGGCCGTAGCCGAGGGTGTCCAGAGCACAGAGCCGCGGGGCGATGCTGTCATGGCGACCATCTTGGTGTGCCGGACGCGACGACCCCAACCACGGTCACGGATACGCAGCGTGACCTTGGGTAGCGTGGGCATCCGCCCCTCGACAGACCCGAGCGCTGGCGCAGAACGGGGATGTGGACAGACATGACTGAGCGATACGACTACGTGATCATCGGGGGAGGCTCGGCCGGTTGTGTGTTGGCCAATCGGCTGTCGGCCGACCCGGGCACCAAGGTCCTCGTGCTGGAAGCCGGTCGCCCCGACTACAAGTTCGATGTGTTCATCCACATGCCCGCGGCGCTGAGCTTCCCGATCGGTTCGAAGTTCTACGACTGGAAGTATGAGTCGGAACCTGAGCCCCATTTGAACGGCCGCAAGGTCTACCACGCCCGCGGCAAGGTGCTCGGTGGTTCGTCGTCGATCAACGGGATGATCTTCCAGCGCGGCAACGCCCTCGACTACGAGCGCTGGGCCGCCGACGAGGGGATGGGTACGTGGTCATACGCCCACTGCCTGCCTTACTTCAAGAAGATGGAGAACTGCCTGCACGGCGCAGATGAGTATCGCGGTGGTGACGGCCCGCTGGTGTTGGAACGGGGCCCGGCGACCAATCCGCTGTTCAAGGCGTTCTTCGAGTCGTGCCAGCAGGCCGGATACCCGCTGACCAACGACGTCAACGGCGTCCAGCAGGAAGGCTTCACCGCGTTTGACCGCAACGTGCATCGGGGCCGTCGGCTCTCGGCGTCACAGGCATACCTGAAGCCCATCCGCAGCCGTAAGAACCTGACGGTGACCACCCGCGCCCAGGTGACCAAGGTCCGTTTCGACGGCAATCGCGCCGTGGGCGTCGACTACCAGGTCCGCGGCACACTCCATTCTGCCGACGCCGGCGAGATCATCTGCTGCGGCGGGTCGATCAACACTCCACAGATCCTGCAGCTGTCGGGCATCGGCAACGCCGCGGAGCTCACGGCACTGGGCATTGATGTGGTCCACGACCTACCTGGCGTGGGGGAGAACCTGCAGGACCACCTCGAGGTCTACGTGCAGTACGCGTGCACCAAGCCGGTCTCGATGCAGCCGAATCTGGCACTGTGGCGGCGGCCGATCATTGGTCTGCAATGGCTGTTCCGTAAGGGCCCGGGGGCCACGAACCACTTCGAGGGCGGTGGCTTCATTCGTTCGAATGACGACGTCGCCTACCCGAACACGATGTTCCACTTCCTGCCGATCGCCATCCGCTACGACGGCAGCGCACCGCCCGCCGGCCACGGCTACCAGGTTCATGTGGGGCCGATGTATTCCGATTCGCGAGGCTGGATCAAGATCAAGTCGACCGACCCGTTCGAGAAGCCGGCGATCCTGTTCAACTACATCTCGACCGAGACCGATCGGCGGGAGTGGGTGGAGGTCGTCAAGGCCGCCCGCAACATCCTGACGCAGCGTGCGATGGACGAGTTCAACGGTGGAGAGATCTCGCCAGGGCCGTCGGTGGCGACCGACGAGGAGATCCTCGAATGGGTCCGCAAGGACGCCGAGACCGCGCTGCACCCGTCGTGCACGGCCCGCCTGGGTGTCGACAACATGTCGGTCACGGATCCGCTGACGATGAAAGTCCACGGCGTCGAGGGCTTGCGGGTCGTCGACGCGTCGGCAATGCGCTATGTGACCAACGGCAACATCTACGCCCCGGTGATGATGCTCGCCGAAAAGGCCGCTGACCTGGTCGCTGGCAACACCCCGCTGACCCCCGAACACGTCGACTTCTATCGCGCTCCCGGCCACGGGTGACTGAGCCCGTCACTGCGAAGCAGCCGTCGCTGAAGCCGCCGATTGTCGTCATCGGGGTAGGGCTAATAGTGCTGGTCAGTGCCGTTGTCTGGTTCATCTGGACGTTCACCGGCACGCTGACCGCGCCGAGGTTCGACATTCCCGGGGCCACAACGCGTCAGCTCTCGCCGGGGGACTACGTCATCTACGAGATGGTCGGCTCGACGAGGTCGACCGGCCCGATCACGACATCGCGGACCAACTCGTCGAGCATCTCGCCTGAATCCGTGCGGGTAGAGGGCTCATCGGGACAGCAGATCGCGGTTCGCACCTCGAACGTGTCGGAAACACTGACCCGGAACCGCTCGATCTACGTCGGGGTCGCCCGGTTCACGATCCCGGTCGAGGGCAAGTACTCGGTCGAGATCACCGATGCGCAACCCGGATCAGCGATCGTCGGTCGCAGCATCGTGTCGGAGTTCGGGAAGAAGTGGAAGCTCATCCCGCTCGGGCTCGCCGGTCTCTTCACCGCATTCGGTGGTGCCATCTGGTACCTCGTTCGCCATCGACGCCGTCACCCAGCCGACCTGCGACCAGCCTTCGCTGGCGCGCTCGCCGCCGCGGCCCCGGGTTGGTACCCAGACATCGAACGCCCCGGCAATCTGCGCTGGTGGGACGGCAACCAATGGACCAACCACCGTCACCCCGGCTGACGATTGTTGGGAGATGTCAGCAGGCGGTGACGAACTTCAATGCGTCGCATGCCGAGCGCATCTTGGAGTCGTCGAGTACAGCCATTCGGGTGGTCAGCAGCGACCGCTGAATGCTGCGGAGGTTGTCGAATGTGGCGACGCATTCGACCGGGATCCCGTCATCGGGACCAAGCGCCAACTCGGATCTGATTTCCCGCACGGTGCTCGTCAACGGCACTCCGAGCACGAAGTTCAGAACCGGAATTGCCTCAGTGCGCGTGAGGATCAGATACGGTCGCCGCTTCTCGTCCTGGGGCTCGTACCACCAGACTTCCCCTCGCTCAGGCATGATCATCCCAGCTGAAACCGGCGGCGGCATCTTCTGCATCGAGACTGAACGCGAGTGCTTTGCCGTCGCTGTCTTCGGCCGACGCTACGGCGCCCCAGACGTCTCGGGCACCCTGCGGCGTTCGCTGGTACGCCGTCACGTAGTCAGTGATGTCACGCTGAAGCGACGTTCGATCCAGGTGATCGGTGATGGCCTGACGAATGATCGCCGAGCGCGAGCACCTCCGCTGTATTGCCTCCCGATCAAGCTCGGCGTTCATCTCGTCAGTGAGCTGAACCATCGTTTGCCTACGAGTCATAGCCATATGATAGCCCTACTGGACTCCTCAAACTGGTCTACCGAATAGGCAAAACGGGATCGAGTGACCAGCCGAAATTTCCTCCGCTGACATCGAACGTGCCCGATGCAGAGTCATCTGGGAGCCCGACGCCCGCCAGCGTAGAACCGTGCCCGGTGGCGAGACGACCATCGATGACCGTCTCGGCGACACCGACCGACTCTACGTGTGACAACCCACTCGACTTTGTTCTCGCGAGAATGGAAGTCGGTTGCGTCTGGGTGTCCACAGTCCCGCGGGTGGGACTGTCGCCACCCAGACGGGAACACGGGCGAGGGGCCAGCGCCGCAGTGCCGCGATTTCGAACGACGGTGACCTGGATTACATCGTGGCGCCAATGATCCACGGGGCGAACTCGTTGTGGCCGTAGCCGAACTGTTCGCTTTTGGTTGGTTCGCCCGATGCGACGCGGAGGAACTCGTTGAAGATCCGGTGGCCCATCTTGGCCATGGTGACGTTGCCATCGAGCAGTTCGCCGCAGTTGATATCGATGTCGTCTGATTGCCGTTCCCACAGTTGGGAGTTGGTCGAGAGCTTGATCGACGGCGATGGAATGCAGCCGTAGGCCGAGCCGCGTCCGGTGGTGAAGCAGACCAGGTTCGCACCGCCGGCAACCTGCCCGGTCACCGAGACCGGGTCGTAGCCGGGGGTGTCCATGTAGACGAATCCCTTGGTGGTGACCGGTTCGCCGTAGCCGTAGACGTCCATCAGCCCGGTGGTACCGCCCTTGGCGACGGCCCCGAGCGACTTCTCCAGAATGGTCGTCAGCCCGCCGGCCTTGTTGCCGGGGGAGGGGTTGTTGTTCATCTCACCGTGGTTGCGGGCCGTGTAGTCCTCCCACCATTCGATATGGCGCACGATTTTCGCGCCGACCTCGGGGGTGGCGGCACGACGGGTCAGCAGATGTTCCGCTCCGTAGATCTCGGGGGTCTCCGACAGGATCGCGGTGCCGCCGTTGCGGACCAACTCGTCGACCGCGGCACCCAACGCAGGGTTGGCGGTGATGCCCGAGTAGCCGTCGGAACCCCCGCACTGCAGGCCGATGATCAACTCCGATGCGGGCACCGGTTCCCGAGTGACCTCGTTGGCCGACGGCAGCATCTCGGTGATGCGGGCGATGCCCTCCTCGACGCAGCGACGAGTCCCGCCGATGTCTTGGATGTTCATCGCCGCGAGTCGACTCCCTTCCTCCAGGCGCCGAGCCGTGATGAGCGCACCGAGCCCGTTCGCCTCGCAGCCGAGTCCGACGAGCAGCACCCCGGCGATGTTGGGATGCGTCGCGTAGCCGGCGATCGTGCGCCGCAACACGTCGAGGCCTTCGCCGCCCGAATCCATGCCGCACCCGCTGCCGTGAGTCAGCGAGACGATGCCGTCGATGTTGGGGAAGGCCTCCAAACCGGCCCGGTTTCGCCAGTGGTCGGCAATTGCCTTCGAGACGGTCGCCGAGCAGTTGACGGTCGAGATGACGGCCAGATAGTTGCGCGTCGCCACCCGACCATCGGCCCGGTGGATTCCCATGAACGTCGCGGGCTGATCGACGAATGCCGTGGGCGCATAGCCCGCAGAGAACTCGTGCTCACGCGAGAAGTGGCCCATCGCCAGATTGTGGGTATGTACGTGCTGACCAGCGGCGATCTCAGTCGAAGCGAACCCGATGATCTGGGCATACCGGCGAACCGGCTCCCCGACCGCGATCGTCCGGACAGCAACCTTGTGGCCCGCGGGAATCCGATCGAGCACCGCAATGTCGCCGTCGACCCGGGTGCCCGCGGGCAGATCCCGCATGGCGATGACGACGTCGTCGTCGCCATGGAGCCGAATCGTGGAGGTGCGGAGGACCTGAACGGCGGGCATGCCCAATCCTCGCGCCCCGCCGAGCAACCGCCGGAACTACGGCTCGATCACGATCCAGCCGCGGCGTTGGAGTTCGGCCGCGAGTTGATCGGTGGGGAGGCGGCGGATGGCCTGGTCGCTGGCCGACAATCGAGGCGGGGGAGCTACGACGGCCGGGGGTTCAGCACCATCGGGAGCGTCCTGCGACTCGGCCTGGAGTTGCTCGATGAACGCGGTTGCCTCGTCGCGGGTGAACTTTCCGGCGGCCTGGCGTTGGTTGAAGCCCATCGGGCCGCGGGCATCGCGGAAGTCGGAATGGCCGGCGGCCTGCAACAAGTCGAGCAGTTCCTGCACCTGCTTGGCGGGGGCCGGAGGGCCCGAGGCTTGTCCAAAGGCCATCGCTAGAGCCCGAGGTCTTTGGCGATGATCGTCTTCATGATTTCGGTCGTGCCGCCGTAGATCGTGGTGACCCGGGCATCGGCGTAGGCCTGAGCGATCGGGTACTCGAGCATGTAGCCGTAGCCGCCGAACAACTGCAGACAGCGATCGACACAGCGTTTCTGCACCTCGGTGGCCCACCACTTGGCCATCGCCGCCTTGGCCGGAGTCAACCGGTCTTCGAGCAGCTCAACGACACAATCGTTGACGAACGACTGGGTCACCTCCACCTCGGTGGCGACCTCGGCAAGCACGAACTTGGTGTTCTGGAACGATCCGATCGACGCGCCGAACGCCTTGCGCTCCTTGACGTAGTCGAGGGTCCACGCCAATGCCTGACGGGCGACGGCAACGCCAGTGATCGCGATCGACAACCGCTCCTGGGCAAGGTTGGCGGTGAGATAGGTGAAGCCTTCGCCTTCGTTCCCCAACCGGTTCTCGATCGGCACGCGTACGTCGGTGAAGAACAGCTCGGCGGTGTCCTGGCTGGGCATGCCGATCTTGTCGAGCTTCCGGCCCCGCTGGAACCCGGGCATGCCTCGCTCGACGACGAACAGGCTGACGCCGCGGTGCTTCTGGGTTGGGTCGGACTTCGCCGCGACAATCACGACGTCGGAGTTGATCCCGTTGGTGATGAACGTCTTGGCCCCGTTGATCACATATGTATCGCCGTCACGAATCGCCGTCGTGGTCATCGAAGCGAGATCGGAGCCGATGCCCGGCTCGGTCATCGCCACCGCCGTGATCAGGGTCCCTGCGGCGATGCCGGGCAGCCAGCGCTGCTTCTGCTCATCGTTGCAATAGGCAAGGAAGTACGGCGTCGTGATGTCGTTGTGCAGGGTCAGGCCGAGCGCCGTCCCGCCGGTGCCGGCGTAGGCGAGTTCCTCGGCGATGATCATGTTGAACCGGAAGTCGTCGGTGCCCCCGCCGCCGTACTCCTCGGGGATCGCCATGCCCACAAAGCCGTGCTCACCGGCCTTGGCGAACAACTCCCGTGGGGTCAGCCGCGCCTCGTTCCAATCGGCGACATGCGGCACGATCTCGTTGGCCACGAACGCTTTCCAACTCTCGCGGAACATGTCGTGGGTGGCATCGAAAAGCGTCACCCCGCCAGTCCACTCGGCGACGTCGCCAGGTGCAAATCAGGTCGATCCGGCGGCTGTAAGTCCCCGCTGGTCGCGACCATCGCGTTGATGTATCTGGTGGACCGCAAGCCAGTCTTTACTCACGCGAGACGAGTGTCGTCAATGCTCGGCCCGCCCCGAAGTGACCCGGTCGAGTGTTGAAAGGAGCGATCGTCGTGGCCGTCTTCCTGAGCTATGCCCGACAGGACACCGGGCCCGTCGAGCCGCTCCGCCGCGATCTCGAGGATCTCATCGGATCCGTGTGGATCGACAGCCGACTGACCGGTGGACAGGACTGGTGGAACGAGATCCTCGGTCAGATCCGTGACTGCCAACTGTTCGTGATGGCGGTCAGCTCTCACTCGTTGCACTCTGAGGCATGCCGAGCCGAGGCGGCGTATGCCAACGCACTCGGTCGACCGTTCCTCGCCGTGCGGACCGACAACGTCGATCTCATCGGCGCCCCCGACGCGGTCCGTCGGACGCAGGTTGTCGATTATCGACCGGGCAACTCCACAAGCGTCAAAGGTCTCGCCAAAGCCCTGATGGCCTGTGAGAAGCCGGGACCGCTTCCCGTGGTGATGCCCGCACCTCCACCTCCGCCGATGTCGTATCGCGACCGCTTCGCAGGCTTGTTCACTGATCATCTCGACACCGACAAGCAGGTGGAGTACCTCGTTCGCTTGCGGATCGACCTTGAGAACGCCCAAACCTCGGCGGAAGCCTTCGATCTGGTCGGAGTGCTGTATGCCCATCCGGATTTGTCATGGAAGGTTCGCAAAGACATCGACCGGCTCCTCGCTGACCGCGAAGGCATCATCGTGACCCCCACCCCGCAACCTTTGCCGACCCCGCGAATGCTGATCGGTCCCGTGCGCAGGAGTCCCCGGCATCGCCGTCTCACCAGGAGCGGCGCGACAGCCGCGGGTGTAGTTGCCGGGGTTGCGGCCGTGGCGATCGTCCTCGTGCTCCTCTCGATGGTCGTATTCCGCTCGATGACTAACGACAGAGTGTCTGGCGAGATCACCACTCCTGTCGGCTCCGATGAACTCTCGGTCGAGATGGTGCGCGATTCATGCACGGCCGACGACTGTCTGAGCGGCCCGATCAGCATCAGCGTCAGCCCGCCCGACGGTGACGGCAGCCACACCGTGGTGCTCACTCGACCCGACGGAACCACTGATGACTTTTCCGAACGGGGAGCTGGCCAGGACGGGCGGATCAGTTGGACGTGGTCCGCCCATGCTGCCGACCCGATCGGCGAATACATCGTCGAGGTGTCTGCGCCAGGAGTCGATCCGGTCGAATTGACCTTCACGGTCAACCCGATTGACGGGCCGTACGGTGTGGTGCAACGGTTGGCCGCTGCCCTGATGAGCAGCAATTGGGACGAGGCAGCCGATCTGGACCACCGTCTCGCTGTCCAACGCGACGAAGGCGGCATCGATTCCGTCGCGAGTGCGTATGTGCCCTATCAGTCCCGCAGGCTGGTGCCGGGCGATCGCATCGGCCGGCAGTCCGAGACCGAAACGGTGTTGACCGGCGCATTCGTGGGCTTCGACCCGAGTATCGAAATGACGGTCATCGACTGTGAGATTTGGACCATCGACGGAGATGGGATGCGTTCTGACACGCTCAAGAAGGCCGACGGGTCCCAGATCGGTACTAAGGACGGTCGTGGTCGGTTGACGATGGCAGAGGCGGAGTCGTTGGTGGCGGAATTCTGCGGGCCCGACTCACAGCCGACCTCGCAGCTCACTGAGATCCTCGACGCACCGGTTCCAACCGCAGGCAGCATCAACGACGGAATCCTGCTGATGGGTTCGAGCGGCGACGACGTTACCGAGCTGCGACGGTTGCTCTCGGATGCCCACTACGATCCCGGCGACACCGAGGGCGATTTCGATGATGCCACCCGCCGGGCGTTGCTGACCTTCGAGGAGCAGTGGGCAGACGCACCGCCCGACGGGCAGATCGAAGTCAATGGCGACGAATGGGCCGTGCTCGAAGGCGTAGCCAAACGCGGTCAATGCGTGGTGCAGACCAGCAACGTGCAGTTCCGTCCCGCCGTCGCTCGCGGGACACCCGTGGTTCAGACGGTCGCCCTCACCGGCGATTGCACCCAGTCAGCCGTGGTCACGCTGGGCAATGCCGTCGTTGATCCCATCGGGACCTTCACGATCGATGACAGCAGCGACTGCGATGGCGCGATGCTGTCCAATGGAGAATCCTGCGACATTCGCGTCCGGTTCGCACCCGATGAAGCCGGCGACTTCTCGGGCGATCTGACGGTGCCCCACGATGCGATCGGCGAGGAGTCGGTGATCTCGCTCCACGGGACCGCAATTGCCACGAGTCCTACTTCCACGACCAAGCCATGTTGGACTCTCGGCACGTGCGGAGCCGTCCCCACCGACGCCGAGGTGGGGGCGACGATTGGGCCGTGACGCTTTGCCGTCTGTCAGGCCCAGCCGCCGGCGTATGAGGTGTATTGGCCGGTGGTGAAGCGGCTGGTGCCGTCGACGTAAGGCGCGCAGAAATGGGCGAACTCCGCCATCGTGCCCAGTCGACCGAGGGGGACTTGGCTTTCGAGCTTCGCCCGAACCGCCGGGTCGTCGGCCCCCGATGCGCGGCGGAACTCGGGGAAGTCCATGAAGTTCGTGCCGACGGCGTTGACCTGTATTCCGTTGCGAGCGACTTCACCAGCCACGTTGCGGACCAGGTGGGTGGCGCCGGCGCGGGCTGCGGAGTACAACGGGGCGCCGGGAGTTTGACGGGCAGCGCTCGCCGAGGTGATCACCAGCACCTGACCTTCGCCGCGTTCGATCATCGGCGGGAGGACGGCCTTGAGGAAGTGGTACGGGGCGACCATGCATCCGTTCATCACCGTGTGGAAGTCGTCGACGGTCGAGTTCATGAACCGCCCGATGACGATCGCGCCGCTGAAGGCCGCGGCGGAGTCGACGCGCCCGAATCGCTCGATTCCGGCCGCGACCAGGCGTAACGCCGAGGTTTGGTCGCCGAGATCAAACGTGCCGGTGACGACCTCGACCGCCGTGCCCCCGGCCTCCCATTCCTCGACCAGCGCCGGGCTCGGGTCGCCGAGTACTAAATCGTGGCTGCGGGCGGCCAACACCCGGGCCAGGTCGGGCCCGACATAGAACCCGGCTCCAGCGATGAGGGCAACTCTGCGTTCGGTCATCGGCTCACCATATGGCTGCTCACCCAGGCTGCTCATCACTCGGGCTCGAACGGCGCCACAAAGACCGAGCGTCCGGCGACAACGGTCCGCACGACGTGGGAGAGCAGCAGGCTGTCGGCTCCGTCGGTGAACGGGTCGCGGTCGAGCAGGATCAGGTCGGCGGCCAGCCCGGCCCGCAGCATGCCGAACTCATGCTCGCCGAAGCTTGCCCATGCCGCATCCCGGGTGCCATGCACGATCGCATCCTCGACTTCGAGGGCATAGTCGGGCCGGTGAGGCGGCAGCGTCGGGTCGCCAGGGGAGAGGCGGGTGGCGGCGATGTACATGTTCGGCAGCGGCTCGTAGGGAGCGGTAGGGGTGTCGGTGCCAAACGCCAAGGTCGTGCCGTGGGCGAGATACTCGGGCCAGGCGAAGCCGTGATGAGCTCGTGATTCGCCGAGCATCGCCCCCCAGTTGGCATAGACCGCCGGGTCGATGTGGACGGGTTGCATCGATGCGGTGATTCCCAACGGCGCGAGGCGGCCGATGTCGGCGGCGTCGACGTACTCCAGGTGCTCGATGCGGTGTCGACGGTCGCGCGCCGGGTTCGTCTGCACGGCGAGTTCCAGCGCATCGATCGCCGTGCGGACCGCCAGGTCGCCGATGGCGTGGAGAGCGATCTGCAATCCGGCCGCGTCGGCGGCAACGACCACCCGCTGCAAGGCTTCGGCCTCCCAGATCAGCGACCCAGGCCGGCCGTTCGTATACGGCTCGATCATCCCGGCGGTGCAGGCGTCGATCGTGCCATCGACGATGATCTTGATACCGACGATCTGGATCTGACCCGTCGGGTGCGACGCAGCCAACGAGGCGGCCTGGGCGACCTGCGCCAGTTCGACGGCCGGGTCGTCGTCGCGCCGGATAATCCAGTGGGCGATCACCCGCAACGTGAGTTCCCCCCGGTCACGGCACCGTTCCATCGCCCGCAGCGCCGACTCATCGAGACCCATGTCGACCGAGGTGGTCACGCCCGAGGCGTGATACGCATCGATCGTCGCCCGAAGGTGGGCATCCTGTTCGGCGGGCGATGCCCGGTTGGCGATCGGCCATGCCAAGTTCTCGCAGGCGGTTTCGAGCAGCAACCCGGTCGGCGCGCCGGTGGCGTCCCGCACGATCGTTCCGCCGATCGGGTCGGGCGTGTCGGGCCCGATCTCCATCTCGGCCAGCGCTGCGGAGTTGACCCACACCGAGTGGAAGTCCATCGCATCAAGGTAAACGGGTCGGTCGGACACGTCGTCGAGCATGTGGCGGGTCGGTTCGCCGCCGGGGACCGCCGAGAACAGCCATCCGAGACCCAGCACGCGCGGGGCGTCCGGGTTGGCTTCGGCCCACTCGATCAGGCGTTGCTGGATCGTGTCCAAATCGGGAGCGTCACGGAGCTGCGCCTTGAGCAACCCGGCCCCGGTTCCCATGATGTGGGCATGGGCGTCGACGAACCCTGGCATCACGACCCCCGGCGCAGTGACCGTCGAGGCGTCGAGACCGGCCATGGCGTGGGCCTCGACCAACGATCCAACGAAGACAATCCGCTCACCGTCGATCACGACCGCCTCGGCCCACGGCTGCTCGGGGTCGGCGGTGAAGACTCGTGATCCGGTGACGACGTACATGCCCGGCGACGCTAGCGATCGACTGGCCCACCCCGCTGACATGGCAACATCGCAGGGTGACGACGTCGAATCATGTTCCAAACACCCGGGAGTGGCTGCCGGCCGAGGCTCGCCGGCGCGAGGCCGAAGTATTGGCCGGACTCGCAGGCCACACACCCGATGCGATCGCCAATGCGCTCGCCGGGTTGATCGCCGAGAACCGCCAGATCCACGACCGCGACTGCGTCAATCTCAACCCGGCAACGAATGTGATGAATCCGGCCGCCGAAGCCGCCCTCGCTGCGGGACTGGGGACGCGACCCTCGCTCGGCTACGCCGGGGTGAAGTACGAGATGGGGTTGGAGGCCATCGAGCAGATCGAAGTGATCGCCGCCGATCTCGCCTGTCGAGTGTTCAACGCCCGCTACGCCGAGCTGCGGGTCGGTTCGGGCGCGTTGGCAAACCTGTATGCGTTCATGGCGACGTGCAAGCCGGGTGACACGATCATCGTGCCCCCCGCTGCCGTTGGCGGCCACGTCACCCATCGCAACGAGGGCGCGGCCGGGTTGTATGGCTTGAACATCATCATGGCACCGCTTGCCGCCGACCGGTACTCGATCGACGTCGATGGCCTGGCTGAGCTGGCAGAACGTGTCAGGCCGCGATTGATCACGATGGGGGCCAGCCTCAACCTGTTACCCCATCCCGTCGCTGAAGTGCGAGCGATTGCCGATGCCGTCGGGGCCGACCTGCTCTTCGACGCAGCCCATGCATGCGGCATGTTCGCCGGGCAGGCCTGGGCGAACCCTCTCGACGAAGGGGCCGACATGATGACGATGAGCACCTATAAGAGCCTTGGCGGCCCGGCCGGCGGCATAGTGTTGACCAACCGCGTCGACCTGGCCGAACGCATCGATGCGATCGCGTACCCGGGGCTGACCGCCAACTTCGACGTCGGCAAGACCGCGGCATTGGCCATCACGTTGCTCGACTGGGTCGAGTTCGGCCCCGCCTATGCCGCCGCAATGATCGACACCGCGGCCGCCCTCGCCGCCGCACTGACCGAGCGAGGGTTGCCGGTGTTCACGACGTCCGAGGGGCCAACCTGCTCCCACCAGTTCGCGGTGGTCGCCGACCAATGGGACGGCGGCCATCAAGCGTCGCTGCAGCTCCGCCAGGCGAACATCTTGGCGTGCGCAATCGGTTTGCCGGGGAGCGACGAGTGGGGCGGCGTCCGCTTTGGCACGCCAGAAGCCGTTCGTTGGGGGATGACCGCGGAGCACATGCCTGCACTGGCGGATCTGATCGCCGCGGCTCTCAATGGACAGGCCGAGGATCGAGCGAGTGTTGCGGCTCGCACCACCGAGTTCCGTCGGCGATTCGATCGCCTGTGCTTCATACGCGACTGAGCGCAATTGCCCGGGCTCGACCGAGTCAGTACACCTTGCAGCCGGAAGGGATCTCGGTCAGGGTGAGCGCGTTGACCGCGGTACCACCACCCGGGTGCACCTCGAAGTGCAAGTGGAAGTTGCCTGTTCCGGGGTTGCCGGTGTCGCCGACATAGCCGATTACCTGGCCCAGAGCGACGCGGGAGCCCTTTTCGATGCCGGGAGCGAACGCCGACATGTGCGCATACATGTAGTAGCTACGGTCGGCGCGGGTGATGACCAGCGAGTTACCCGAGAGCGACGCATTGGGCGCCCCGACGGCGGTCTTGGTCGTGATCACTCCGGATTCGACGGCATAGATCGCCTGACCAAGCGAGGCCAGAATGTCAGTTCCCTCGTGCGATCGCCCACCTGAACGGGGGTCGCCGAAGTTGTCGAGCACCTCACAACGAGGCTCGGGATCCATCGGGAACAGGAGCTGGGGAGTCCATTGCACCGGAGGGATCTCCCGCACGGCCGGGTTGGCGGCGACCACCATCGATCCGCTCGTCGCAGCGTCCGGTGGAGACGGAACGGTCGTCGACGGTGGGGGAGAGACCGTCGTCGTCGGGGGAGTGGTGGTCGGCGGCACTGACGTCGAACTTGTCGTCGGGGAAGCAGACGTTGCGGTGGTCGACGCGGTCGTCGCTACTCCGCCCGCTTGGGTCGCGGACGGAGATGCCACGCCAGCGGCGCCGACTATCGCCACTACCGTCCCCAGAGCGGCGCACCACCTGGCTGTTCGTCGAACCTGCATGCCCACGCTCCGAAGCTCGGGGCGGCCTCACTCCGAACCACCGCCGCACGAGAGGTTAGCTCGCATGACGATCTGATGTCATTCAGGCTACGACTACATGTCAGCCGGTTGTGGACTCGAAGCGGAAGCCATGAGTGGCGCCGAAACCGTCGGTGACCGTCACGGTCAGCGGGGCAGGCAGCGGATCGACGAGAAACTGCACGGCCAACGAGCCGTTCTGCGTGAGGGGGTACCGATCGTCGCCGATCATGGCCGTACCGTAGGCCGGGCCGCCAACAACTCGAAGCACGGTGACGTAGAAGTCGTTTCGGGCCCGACCATTGATGTGGACCTCGATCTGATGCGCCGGACGGCGGGCCGCGGCGCTGAACCGCCGGGCGAAGCGTCGCTCGACACCAGTGGGAGAGACGCTGGTCGAGGTGGTGGAGGTTGAGAAGGAGAGAGCTGAAATGTCATTCACAGTGATGAGAGACTGCTGTTAGAAGTTCCGATGACGCAAATAGTCGCAAAATTTCGCCCCATACGCATCTTGGCTTACCGTACTTCTTGAAATCGACGCATAGAGCGTTCGGAGATGCACGATTTGATGCAAGCAGCGGCAAGCCAGACGATCCGAGCTCCCGGTGGCGGCGGTGGCGCCTTGTAACTCTTGGTGCGTGACGCGCCAGGCTGGGACGATGAAGGTACGAATCGCAATCTCGCCGGGAGCGTCGCCCCTTGACTCATCGACGCTGGCGGCGATGATCGATGGACTGGAGGAGCGAACCTTCGACACGATCTGGCTCTCAGACGTGCCGATGGGGCCGATGGTCGATCCGCTGCTCGGTCTCGCGTTCGCCGCATCGCGCACAACGCGGCTGAAGCTCGGGGCCAACGTCGTGCCCTTCGGTCGAAGCCCGTTCGTGCTCGCCAAGGAACTGGCCCAACTCGACCAACTCTCGGGCGGACGGCTGCTGCTCAGCCTCGTTCCCGGGCTCGATCAGCCGGGCGAACGGGACGCGCTGACCATCGGTCGCAAGCATCGGGGCCACTATCTCGACGAGGTCATTCCGCTCCTGCGGCGGTGGTGGGACGGAGAAACCGTCGTTCACGTCGGCGAGACGTTTCAATGCACCGGCCTCGCGCTGCCGGCACGTCCCGTACAACAACCCTTGGAGATCTGGCTCGGCGGCGTGGGACCGGCGGCAATCGACCGCAGCGGCCGGTTGTCCGACGGCTGGCTCGGCGCCAATCTCACGCCCCCCGAGGCAGGTGTTGCCGCTCGACGAATCCTGGAGATCGCCGATGCCGCCGGCCGTCACATCGACCCGGAGCATTTCGGCCTGAGCGTCCCCTACGCCCGAGCCTCACCCGGTGATGCGGTACTCGCAGCCGTCGCGGCCCGACGCCACGACGGCGCAACCGACGGCATCTTGCCGGTCGGCCGAGGAGCGCTGCGAGAGGTGCTCAGCGAACTGGTCGACGAGGGACTGTCGAAGTTCGTGCTCCGACCGGCCGGGGCCGTCGACGCGTGGAACGAGGAACTCGACTGGCTCGCCGAGACCGTCCTCGATCTCCAGACCTGACGCGCTGGTTCAGTCATCGGCCGCTGCGCCGTGCGACGATAGGTGAATGAACGGAATATTCAGCCAAGTCGACATGGGTCCTCGAGGGGCAGTCCTCCCTGCTGGACCATTCGTAGACGCCGCATCGACGGGCGGCGGAGTACTCGTGACCTTTCATTCAGGGGCGGTGTCGCTCCCCAACGACTGGCTACGTGATAACTGCCCGTGTCCCGAGTGTCGGGTCGTGCAGACCGACGAGCGCCGTCGGCAGCCCTGGCTCGATCTCGATGCACCAACGGTCGCCCATGTCGTCGTCGCCGACGAAGAGTTGAGGCTGACCTGGGCCGATGGTCATCAGACGACCTACACCCCTGCATCGTGGGCGCGCATTCGCACGGCTGCATCGCGTGGTGAGTACACCGCGACGCTGTGGACCGGTGACTATCAACTGGATCGATTCGAGCACGACACCGTGCTCGCCGATGCGGCCACCCACCGGCAGATGTTCGAGTCATTCCGTCGCGATGGGGCGGTCGTCGTGACCGGCGCGCCGCGGGTGCCGGGCACCGTCGTCGACTTCGCCCGGGCCATCGGGCTGACCCTGATCGATTCGTCGCTGGGGTTCATCTTCGATGTCAAGGTCGACCCGGCCGGCTACAACGTGGCGTTTACGTCCGAGGGACTACCGCCGCACAACGACAACGCCCAGTACTCCCACCCGCCGAGTGGCCAGATCTTGTCGATGCTGGTCAACGAGGCGTCGGGTGGCGACTCGATCGTGGTCGACGGCTGGTGTGTCCTCGAACAACTCAAGGCCCTCGACCCCGCGGCGGTCGACGTGCTCAGCCGGGTCGAGGTGGGGTTCCGCCAGTACTCCAGCCACGCCGACGGGTTCAGCCGCAACCCGGTGGTGAAACGTGATGTGCACGGCCGGTTCAGCCACTTGCGATTCTCGAATCAGCTGATGCAGCCGCTGCCCTTCGATCACCCCGACCTGGCCGAGTGGTACCGCGCCTACCGGATGCTCGGACGGCTCGTCGCCGACCGCGCCAACCAAGTGCGATTCCGGCTGCGAGGCGGTGACATGTTGTTCGTCAACGGCTACCGCGCCCTGCATGCCCGCACCGCCTTCCAAACCGACGGTCCGCGCCATCTGCAAGACGTCTACTTCTCGACCGATGACGTCCACAGCGCCATCGCCAGGTTGACCGGCGAAGCGACAAATGCGATGGTGCACTCATGACGGATCTTCTCCACGGACTGACCGATGCAAAGGTCGGGTTCACCACGATGGCCGAGTTCACCAAGGCCGACCACGACCTCGCCTTCGCCCACGAGGAGGTGCAGGTGCACAGCCAGGCCGACCGGGTGATGGACTGGCTCGACCAGATGAACGGCCCGTCGCCGTACCTGATTTCGCGGCTCGAACACGTGCTCCAATCGGCCACCCGCGCCGAGCGGGACGGCGCCGACACCGAGACGATCGTGATGGCGCTACTCCACGACATCGGCGACGTCATCGGCACCGCCAACCATTCCGAGGTTGGCGCAGCGCTGCTACGACCGTACGTCAGCGAACAGAATTATTGGATCGTCAAGCACCACGGACTGTTCCAGGGCTACTACTGGTTCGGACACTATGGCCGCAATCCGAACGAGCGCGATCGTCACCACGACCATCCGTTCTACGCCGAGACGATTCGCTTCTGCGCCGAGTGGGATCAGAACTGCTTCGACCCGGCCTACGACCATTCGCCGCTGGAGCACTTCGAGCCGATGGTCCGCGAGATTTTCGCTCGCACCCCCAAGGATCCGTTTGATGTCTAACCCGGTTGCGCCTGGGCTGGATCGGTTGGGTTTCTACACCTTGGCCGGCGCGCCCACATCGCCGCGCGAGTTGATCGACGAAGTCCGCGACGGCGAGGAGATGGGGTTCGGCTCGGTCTTCATCTCGGAGCGGTTCAACATCAAGGAAGCCGCCACGTTGTCGGGGGCGGTTGGTGTGGTGTCGTCGCGCATCCAGATCGCCACCGCGGCGACCAACCACTTCACCCGGCATCCAATGGTCACGGCGTCGTACGCGACCACGATGCACCGGCTGACCGGCGGCCGGTTCACGCTCGGCCTCGGTCGCGGCATCGGCCCGCTCACGGCCGCGCTCGGATACCCCGCGGTAACCACGGCGCAACTCGAGGATTTCGCGGGGCTGATGCGACGACTGTGGAAGGGCGAGATGATCCTGGGGCACGATGGCCCGGCGGGGAAGTTCCGCTACCTGCGGCTCGACCCGGACTTCGACGAGGCAATCCCCCTCGGAATCACCGCCTTCGGCCCGCACACGCTGCGTCTCGCTGGCCGGGCGTTCGACCAGGTCGTGCTGCACACCTTTTTCACCGACGAGACACTGACTCGCTGCGTAAAGACCGTCAAAGATGCCGCTGAGCAGGCCGGACGCGACCCCGACAGTGTCAAGGTCTGGTCGTGTTTCGCCACAATCGGCGATCACCTTCCCGAGCCGCTTCGGCTGAAGAAGACGGTTGGCCGGCTGGCGACGTATCTGCAGGGGTACGGCGACTTGATGGTCGAGACCAACCGGTGGGACCCGGAGGTGCTTGCCCGGTTCCGCGCCGATTCGTTCGTCAGGAACTTCTCCGGAGCGCTCGATGCGAAGGCGACGACAAGCGAACTCGAACATATCGCCACGTTGCTTCCGGCTGAATGGCTGGCGGCCGCCGCGACCGGAACGCCCGAGCAATGCGTTGATGCGATCCGTCACCAGTTCGATCTCGGGGCCGACGGAGTCATTCTGCACGGGGCCTCGCCCGCCGATCT
>JANNNL010000392.1:0-8725 GCA_031398525.1 Actinomycetes bacterium
ACGAGCCAACCTTCGGCATCACTGCGCTTGGCGAGGTGCAGATCGGCCTTGCGGTCGAGCAGCATGACGACCGGCACGTGGGGAGCGTTGCCGCTCGACTCGTCGAGTCGCAAGTCCATCGTGACGGCCATTGCGCCCTTCGAACCGCACTGCAGATCGAGGATCGCCACGTCGGGTTTGCGCTGCTTCACGGCCGCGGTGACCGCTCGGCCATCGCTACACACCAGGAAACTCGTTCCCGGCTCCTCGAGCGCGGCGCGAATCTCGTTCAGAACCCAATCGGCGTCGGTGGCCACCAGCACATGCACGAGGACTGACGTTACCCGCCGTCGGGGTCCGACGCGAAGAGATGGCCCTCGATCTCGGCCAATCCGGCGAGATCGTGCACGTCTCCCGCCAGCAGCGGCACCTCGGCCCGACAGGCCGTGCCGACCTGGGCGAACAACGGGGCGAGCGCGGCCCGTTCGAGGGTGGCGACCTGACGTAACTCCGCCAGATTTGCCTGCGCCTGACTGATCGCTGGTTTCTGGTCGTGAATTTGCGTCGTTTTCGACCCGGATCCACGACCAGAACGCGCACTCGAACCGCCGACAGCATCTTCGGTCCCGAACTGAGGATGGAGCCGATTGACGACGACCGCCGACACGGCCAACCCTGCGTCCGTCAGCTTGCCGGCGAAGAACCCGGCCTCGGCCAAGGCGTCCCGCCGCGGCGAGGCGACGAGCACGTAGAGGGTTTTGGGGTCGCGTAGCAGCCCGATCACGGTCTGGGCGCGATCACGGAAACCGGCCTCCATCCCGTCAAACGCCTGGAAGAAACCCATCACGTCGGTGACCACTTCGCCGCCGATCACCTTGGCGATGGGACGAAGGACCAGTTGTGTCGCGGTCCCGAGCACCTTCAGACCGAGCTTCGACGGCATTGTCAGAGCCCGGTACACGCGGTGATCGAGGAACCCGGTGAGTCGGGCCGGAGCGTCGAGAAAATCGAGAGCGTTGCGGGTGGGAGGGGTGTCGACCACGACCAGATCGAAGCGAGGATCATGGTGCAGTTCGTAGAGCTTCTCGGCCGCCATGTACTCCTGCGTGCCCGACAAGGCCCCGGAGATATTGCGATAGAACCGGTTTCCGGTGATCGCTTCGGCCTGCTCGGGCGTCGCCGAATAGCGGCCGACGATCGCATCGAACGTCGTTCGGGTGTCGAGCATCATTGCCCACAGCTCGCCAGAAGCATCGACCACCTCGACCCGGGTCGGTTCGTTCGAGAGCCCGTCGGGCCCGAGCCCGAGGGCATCGGCCAGCCGCTTGGCCGGGTCGATGGTCACCACCACGGCCCGGCGGCCCTGGCGGGCGGCATGCATCGCCAACACGGCAGCCGTGGTGGTCTTGCCCACCCCACCTGAGCCACAGCACAGCAGAATGCGGGCGTTGCGAACCAGCTCGTCGAGTGCAGCAGTCATGGCAAACCGGCGATCATGGCAAACCGGCGATCTCGGTGACCATCGTCGCCGCCAGGGCGACGACGTCGGTGCGGGACAGACCTGCAGTGAACACGAACGGCAGGCGGAGTTGGGGAAGGGCGAGCCGCTCGGTCAGCTCATCGATCTGCGCAGTCTGGGCGTCGACGCGGGCTCGACGGAATTCGGCGGCGGCTCGCAGGTCACCGGTCAGCCGCGCCGGGAACGTCCGCGGTGGGTAGATGCCGTTGACGACCACCGGGCCGAGGGCCACGCCGACCCGGTCCTCGAGGGCGTACGACGTCTCGACCAGCTCGTTGACCGGGGTTGGCTCGGGCAACGTGACCAAGATCACCTGGCAGCGGGCCGGGTCGGCAAGCAACTCGGCAACCTCGCGCGCCTGGGTGTGCAAGGGCCCGACCCGCACCGAATCGAGCAGACCCGCCGCGGCTTGGAGGAATCTGATCGCGTGCCCGGCCGCCGGGGCATCGAGGAGCATGAGGTCGTAGCCGCCGACCTGTTCAATCTGCTTGACCTTGCCGAGTACCAGGATGTCTTCGATGCCGGGAGCAGCGGTCGAGATCACGTCAAGCACCCCGCCGCTGGCCAACCGCCTCGACAATCGCCCGAAACCGTGGACTGCCAAATACTCCCGCAGCGCTTCGCCCGGGCTGACGAATCTCCCGTCGATACTGCCGCGGCCTTCGGGTCCGGCACCCTCGACCAGCACCCGAGGTTCGTACTCAAACACGTCCTCGGGTAGACCGCCGAGCATGTGGGCCAGACCCGCCTTGCCCTCAACGTCGATGACAAGGACGCGCAATCCCGAGTCGGCTGCCGCACGAGCGAGCACAGCCGTTACCGTTGTCTTGCCGACGCCGCCCTTCCCGGCCACGATGACCAGGCGGGTGGCGGCAAAGAATTGCAGTGGATTCACACGCCCTCCGGAGGCCCTCGTTGCGCAGACTAGCCATCGCCCTACTCGTCGCGGGGGCCGTGCTCGGTTTCTTGTCGGGTTCGCGGGCCGGTGCTCAGACCTCGGTCGACGTTCCGTCACCGGTCGACGTGTTCGAGGTGTCGGGATTGGTCGATCCGATCTTGGCCGACCAGATCGACCAGGCGATCGACCGAGCCGAGGAAAACGGCTCCCAGGCCTTGGTGTTGCAGCTCAACTCCAAGCAGGCCGTGGTGTCGCGTGAACGGATGGCCGAGTTGGCCGCCCACATCGCCAATGCCGACATTCCGGTCACCGTGTGGGTGGGGCCGTCGGGGGCGCGGGCGTTCGGGTTGCCGGGCCAGTTGATCGGCGCCGCGGCGGCCAGCGGCATGGCACCGGGTACCCGGGTTGGCGAATTCGGGCTGCCGTTGGAGGTTGACGGAGTGCCGCTGGAGTTCGGCGACGCCACCGACACGCTCACCACTCAGACCCTCGGTGCCGACGACGCCAGGGCGCAGGGTGTGCTCAAGCTCGACACCAACGACCGGGGTGTGCCGGTGCTGCGCAACATGATCTCGGCGATCGACGGGTTGACGTTCAACGGACAGACCCTGCGCACCGTGTACGACGCTCCCGATGAGGACGGCGTGATCAAGCCGACTGTCGCCACTCCCCGGTTCTTCAAGCTCGGCCTGATGCCTCGCCTGTTCCATACTGTCGGCAGCCCGCCGGTGGCCTACTTATTCTTCATCATCGGGGCCGCCCTGCTGGTCTTCGAATTCTTTACCGCCGGGGTCGGTGTGGCCGGGGTACTTGGCGTCGTGTGTCTGGTCTTTGGCTGCTATGGCTTCGGGGTGCTCCCGATGCGTGGTTGGGCGTTAGCGGTGATCATCGCGGCGTTTGTCGCCTTCGCCATCGATGTGCAGGTCGGTGTTCCACGACTCTGGACGGGCGTCGGCATGGTGTTGTTCACCCTTGGCTCGGTGCTGTTGTACCGCGAGGGAATTCAGATGTCGTGGGTCACCCTGCTGTTCGGCGTCGGCGGCATGGCTCTCACGTTCATCAACGGCATGCCCTCGATGGTCCGCACCCGCTTTGCCACCCCGACGATCGGGCGCGAGTGGATGATCGGCGAACTCGGCGACGCCGTCGGCGAACTCTCACCGAACGGAGTGGTGCTGGTGGGAGGGGCGAAATGGCGGGCCCGCACCAACCGGGCCACGCCGATAGCGACCGGCGACCGGGTGCGCGTCACCGCGATCGATGGGGTCACGCTCGAGGTCGAGCCTGAAGAGGGCGCAGCGCGCGACTACCGCGAGCGGCGCGCCAAGTCGTAGCCCGTCAGCCGGGGATTGTCCCGGTGACGATCCAGGCTGCCGACGGCACGGCAATCGTCCCGTCGACGAGGTAGCTGGCCAGGTCGTCGCGGACCGCAGCGAAAGCAGCCGCCTGTTGCGCGGAGCTCAGGAACCTGGTCGCCAACGAGCCCGCTTCTGAACCAGCGACGAGGGTCAGTGCGTTGTCGATGCCGTCGTCGCTCTGATCACCGTCGACAAAGTCGAACCCAATCGTCGGGGTGATCGACCGAAAGTCCAGGCTCTCCCAACCGGCGGCCCGCAGCAGTCCGGCGGTGCGGTCAGGGTCCGCGAAGGCGACGGGCCCCGGGCCTGCCGGATCGGGCAGCGGCGGAGGATCGGCGATCAGGGCGCGGATGTGGCGTCCCATCGAGAAGAACGGATTGAGGGCGACGCCCTGCCAACAGACGAATGCCATGCGCCCGCCCGGGGCCATCGCCGCGGCGATATTGGCGAACGCGGCGGTGGGATCGTCGAAGAACATCACCCCGAAGCGCGAGACCATCGCGTCGAACCCGCCCTCGCCCACCGGATCGCCCAGTGAATCGGTCTGAGCGTCGGCGACATCAAACAACGCGTGCGAATCGCCGCGGGCCCGCTCACGGGCGTGATCGATCATTGCCGGGGAGATGTCCACCCCGAGGACCAAGGTTGCTCGGCGAGCGACTCGCTCGGCCACCGCGAGTGTGGTCGTGCCATAGCCGCAACCGATGTCCACGACTGACTCGGTGCCCGCAATGTCCAACGCGTCGATGACCGCAGTCTGAAATGGGGCCAGCATTCGGTCGTACATGTTCCGCTGAGCGACCCAGCGCGGCCCGCTGACCTCGGTCCAGGCGGTGCGCTGCATGTCGTTCGGCATCGGAGCAGTCTGCCCGATTCCTCCGGGCCTACTCGGGCACGTAGCTCCCCGGTCCGATAGAAAGTGAACACAGCTATGCGAATCGAACGAGATCTCACGCGCCTGAGCGACCCCTTCGACGTGGTCATCATCGGGGCCGGCATCACCGGGGTGTGCGTCGCCCGCGAGGCCGCCGGCCGAGGACTGCGGACCCTGGTCATTGACAAGGGCGACTTTGGTGGCGGCACGTCATCGGCAACCAGCAAGTACATCCACGGCGGTATCCGATACCTCGAGAGTTATCAGTTCGGGGTGGTCCGCGAAAGCTTGCGCGAGCGTCGCATTCTCGCCCTTGGTGCCCCTCACCTGGTCAATCAGACGCGCTTCTTGATGCCCGCATGGCGGTGGAGCAAGCCGCGAACCCCGCTCATCGGCGCCGGCGTCGCCCTGTACGACGTGCTCTCCTTCGACCGCAACCGTGACGCACCGCCGAGCTTGCAGATCCCTCATCCGCGCTGGCTGTCGAAACAGAAGTTGCTGGCGGCGGTGCCGTGGCTCGACGGCGACGGCCTGCAAGGGGCGTTCGCCTATCACGACACGATGAACATTCATCCGGAACGGCTGCTGTTGGCGTATCTGAAGACGGCAGCTGCACTCGGTGCAGTGGCGATCAACCACGCCAAGGCCACCGGCTTCATCACGTCGCCCGCTGGCGATGGCGATGGCGTGGTCGTCGAGGGCGTTGAGGTCGAAGACCAGCTGACGGGGGTCGCCCATCGGGTGATGGCCCGCACCGTCGTCAATGCCGGCGGCCCGTGGATGGACATCGTGCTGCGCAACCTCGGGCGACCGATGGGCGTGAAGGTGCAGCGTTCGAAGGGCATCCACCTGCTCACTCGGCCGCTGGGTGGCGTCGACACGGTGTTCGCCCGGTCCCGCAGCGGCAATCACGTGATCGTCTCGCCGTGGCAGGGCCGGTCGTACATCGGCCCCACCGACACGGCGATCTCCGAGGAGCCCGACGACGTTCGCACCGACCAAGCCGACGTCGCCCTGGTGCTCGACACGATCAACTCGACACTCAACTCGTCGACCCCGCCGCTGACTGAAGCCGACATCGAGTCGACCTCGGTGGGTATCCGCCCGTTGATCGTGCAGGAGGGTAAAGACAGTTACCACACCAGCCGCCGCCACGAGCTGTACAACCACTCCCAGACCGGGGTGGACAACGTGTGGTCGATCGGCGGTGGCAAGTGGACCACGGGAAGAGCTACCGGGGTCGAGGTGGTCGGCGCACTCCTGAAGTCGACCGTGCTCAAGGGCCATCGCATCAACGAGTACAACTCGGCCCGCCAGCCAGCGGTCGGGGCGTTCGCATGGGCGACCGACGCAGCTCCGTTCCTCGAACAGGCGGCCCGGTCACGCGCTCATCTGCCCCTGTCGTTGGGCTTCCGCAATCACCTCGCCCGCCTGTACGGCACCGAGTGCGAGCGGATCTACGACCTGATCGAACACGACGCCTCGCTCGCCGATCGCCTCTCGGACCGCGACGGATGTCTCGATCTGGCGGCTCAAGCGGTGTTCGCGGTCACCGACGAAGGAGCGCGCACCCTCGCCGATGTGCTCGATCGCCGACTGGTGCTCGGCACGCTCGGTCGGGTGACCGCCCACGAGATCGAACGACTGGCCCGGTTGATCGGTCCGCTGCTCGGATGGAGCGAGGGTTCGACGATCGCCGCGGCCGAAACCGAGGTCGCTCGGCGAGCGTCGATCGAGGCACGGTGGCGAACCTCACGTATCTGATTCAGGCTCCACTTTAAAGTAGTCGTTCTTGCCATTGAAATGAGTCATTCAACCACGTAGAGTTGTTCTATGGGCTGGACAGACAAGGGAGGCACTTAGAGTGTTCTCCTCAATCATTAGCGAGAATATTTCAGACTCCGACTGGCAGGAGAAAGCCGCATGCCGCGGTCCGCGGGCGACGCTGTTCTACGCGCCGGTCCAGGGCGAGCGAAAAGGCAGCCGGGTTTCTCGCGAACGCCAGGCCAAAGCGGTCTGCAACGCGTGCAGCGTGCGAGGCGAATGCCTCAGCTACGCCATCGAACACGGTGAGCGTCACGGAGTCTGGGGCGGCCTGAACGAGTCGGAGCGTGCCGCGCTACTGGCGTCGTAGGTGTCGAGGTGGGCTACCGCCGGGTGGGACGGCCGTCACGAATCGCTGCGTGATACCGGCGGCGGGCCGCCCGACGACGCAACCTTCGAATCCAACGCGTCCAGGGACTCTTCGTCGGCTGGATCATGACGCCACGCAATACCGGGGCATCGATTCGTACCTGCTTGCTCACGTTCAACCTCCTTCGCCGCATTCAGATCGAGCGCTCGCTCGACTGGCCACGAGACAATTTCTTGTTCGGCGGTCCACCTTGATCACACCTCAACAACGACCAAGACTTGCGGCAGAATAACACGACAGGGCGCTTGTGCCGTCCGCGATACCTACCCTGCGTGCGAAATCCTTGAGGCCAACTCGATTTCGTGTGCTTGCTACCGTCAGGGCATGACTCGTGCTCCCGACTTTGCCCGCCGCATGAATGCGGTCGTGCCCGCCGATCGCAAGGTGCTGATCATCCCGATGGATCACGGGCTGGTGATGGGCAACCTGCCTGGGTTGCAGCAGCCGGCCGTGCTTCTCGACGCGTTGATCGACGCCCGGACCGATGGCACGTTGATGTCGGCGGGGATGACCAAAGTGCTCGGATCGCGGGCCAAGGATGCCGGGATGAGCCTCACGATGATGGTCGACCATCAGATTTGGGGCGACCGGCCGGGGACCGTCGAGTCGATCCGGTCGATCCAGACGATCGTGCCGGTTGCCCTGGCGGCCGCGCTCGGAGCCGATGCGGTGAAGGCATTGTTCGTCTGCGGGTTGGGTTCCGAAATTGCCGCAGCCAATGTTGCAGTCGCCGCGAAGTTGGCCGCGGAGGCCCATGAGGTGGGGATGCCGTTGATGTTGGAGCCACTCTGGTTCGGCGCACCGTTGGCCGCCGACGATCACGACCAGGTCATCGTTCACGCGGCGCGGATGGCATTGGAATTGGGGGCCGACATTCTCAAGATCCCCGCCGTCGGGCCAGCGGCGTTGAGTCAGATTTTGGCGTGGGGAGTGCCGACGGTGTTCCTCGGCGGCGCGAAGCAGGACGACCCGACGGCGCTGTTCAACGCCATCCGCACCGGCCTCGCCGCCGGCGCAGCTGGGGTCGTCGTCGGTCGGAATGTCTGGCAGCGACCGGACTTGTCATCGGCGATCGAACAGCTCCGCGCCTGCCTGTAGCCCGCTCGGTCGTCTGTGTCGTCGTCTGTTGTGGACTCGCTGCCGGGTGTCGCCATCGTCGGGACGGTCACGTTTGACCTCATCACGCCAGTCATCGCGATGCCAATGTTCGGCGCGTTGGAGCCTGTGGCGGCGGTGTCATCGAGCGTCGGAGGAGCCCCAGGGAACAGCGGGATGACGCTCGCCCGACTCGGGGTGCCGACCTTCGTCGGCGGGAGAATTGGCGACGACCACTTCGGCCGATTCGTGCACGCCCAACTCGCTGCGGAGTGCGACGTCTCAGGATTGATCGTGTCCCCGGCCGATTCCACGTCGGTGACATTGGTGATGGTCGCCCCCGGCGGCGAGCGCGGGTTCCTCTATCACTCGGGGCTCAACGCCACATACTGTGCCGCCGACGTTTCGATTGACCGGTTGGCGGCGGCGGACGTTCGGCACTTGCATGTGGCCTACACGACGTTGTTGCCTGCCTTTTCCGGCGCCTCATTGCGAGGGTTGCTGCGTGACGCCCGAGCGGCCGGGATGACGACGTCGATCGACGTGACCTGGGACCCGAGCGGGGCGTGGCTCACGACGCTGAGCGAAGCGCTGACCGAGGTCGACCTGTTCGCTCCTAACCGCGAGGAGGCCCTGGCGGTCACCGGCTGCTCGACCGTCCCAGCGGCGGCCGCGGCGCTACTCGACCTCGGGATCCGCGAGACCGTGGTCGTCACCCTCGACGCCGGCGGCAGCTACACCGTCGAGCGCGATGGCCAGTCGTTCTACAGTTCCGCTCCCCCCGTCACCGTCGTCGACTCCACCGGCG
>JANNNL010000222.1:0-4672 GCA_031398525.1 Actinomycetes bacterium
CCGGTCTCGCCGTCGATCACCGAGCAACGATGGCCACTGATATCGGTGGCGACCGATGGGGTGCCGCATGCTGCGCCCTCGGTCAACGCCAGCCCCCATCCCTCGGCCAGCGACGCGCTGGCCACCAGCCACGCCCGACGATACAGGTCGCGCAGTTCCTCGTTGCTCACCCGACCGGCGATGGTGACCCAATCCGACGCCTGATGCTCGGCGATCCAGGCATCGATGAGCCCCCGGTCGGGGCCGTCGCCGACCAGCACCAACCGCAGGGTCGGATGCGGCCCAACGGCGCGAGCCTGTTCACACGCCTTGAGCAGTTCGACGAAGCGCTTCACCGGGGCCTGGCGACCAACGGCGACCACCAGCGGTTCGGCCGACCGTTCACCGCCCGGATGGAAGAACGAGTCGACTCCGTTGGGAATCGCCACCACCCGATCGGGTCGCAAACCCATCACCCCGATGACTTCATCTCGGGTCGAATCCGACGGGGTGGCGGTCAGGCCGCTCCGATAGAACGGCGGAGCCAGACGAGCCTCCAACAACCGACCGACCGAACCGAACGGAGGGGGAAACATCTGGTCCCACATCGGTCCGTGAACATGGTGGATGAAGGTGATCCGTGGTCCCCGAAACCAGATCGGCGACATCCACGGAACACCGTTCCAGATCTCCACCATCGCGTCGCGGGGCCCCATCCGCCGGGTCAACTCGCTGACCATCGTGCGAGGGAAGACCGAATACCGACTGCCCCGTCGCACAACCCGGTAACCGTTGCGTACCGCCACCCGCGGCCGGCCGACGGCAGCCGAAGTTCGATGCAAGACGTCGAGGCCGGCATCTGCCCAACGGCGCATGCACTCGTCCGCGTGGACTTCGGAACCCCCGGCATCGGGGTCGTCGAGATCTCGCCAGGCCAGCACATGAATCCGCCGCACGTCGTGAGATCTCAACTCCGCGACGAGGTCGTCCAGGCAATACGACCCATCATCCTCTTCGGTAGTCGGCACGGCTTTCTACACTACGTATTCCCATCCCGCTGACGCGCTGTTGCCGCGAGGACTCCCACTCACCCATGGCTCCCAATTCCAGAGCGACGGTTACCGCTCGCGCCGGCGCGCTCGTCGGGCTGGGCTCGCTCGCGCTCGTTGTGCGTCGGGCCGCCGACATGGCCGACTCGATCGACGATTCCACCCGCGGTCGACTGCTCGCCCGCCTCGACATCGGTGCCGTGGTCGTGATCGTTGGACTCATGGCAATGATGTATCGACCGTGGGTACGTCGCCACCTCACCGATCGCCCCGGGCCTAGGCCCCGCTCGTGGTGGTGGTCGGCGGCGCGTCGGGTGATGCCGGTGTGGTGGTTGACGGCAGTCATCGCCGGGGCGGCCGTGGGGATCCAGGGCGGCCCGCGCCAACTGGCGATCACCATGCTCGCCTTTCGCGACCCGCGGTCGATCGGGCCGCTACCAGGCCTGACGGTTGGCTGGATTCTGGCCGTCGTCGCCGGTGCCGGGCTGCTCGTTCCGTTGTGGTCGCGAGTCGTCAACCGAACGGGCCTCGCCCCAACTCGACAGGTCACCCGGGAGTTCACTGGCATCGGCGGGTTGATCGCGGGCGGGCTCGTCACCAGGCTGGTGTGCGGCGTCACCGGCGCGACGCAGCCGTTTGGTCCACTGTCGTGGCTGCCCGCCCAGCTCGCGCCGGTCGGAGCCGGGATGGCCTTGGCGGTGGTCGTCGAAGCCCGACGGGTGGGCGTGCTGCGCGCTCGTCCCGACAAGCGGGTTCTGATCGGCGCGGCGGTGGTGTCGATTGCTGCCGCTGCGGTAGCGACGTTCGCCTCGGGCCTCGCCCTGCACCTGCCGCCAACCTCGACCGTTGACATTCTGGTCAGCCACATCCTGGCGCTGGTGGTCGCCACCGGCGTTGGCCACATCCTGCTCAACGTGCCCAACCGTCTGGTCCACCCGGCAACTGCGGTCCTCGCCACCGCCGCATGCGGGCTGCTCCTGATGGGCGAACCGATCGCCAACCTTGTGGCCCGCCAGTACCGCGAGCGAGTCAGCGGCCCCGCCGGGCAACTGCTCATCGACGGTCCGGCCGCCCCCCTGGCGGTGTGGTCGACCGTGATCAGCGCAGCGATCGGCACCGTGCTCGCCGCTGGCTACCTGGTGGTGCGCACCACCAAGTTCCGGATGGTCACCGACAAGGTGGCCTGGCGCTTCGCGATGGCCGGGATCACCTCGACGGCGTTTCTCGTTCGGCTCGCCGGGTTACTCGCCGTTGCTCCAGAACGCACGGACGGCGGCGATCCGCTCTTCTACCACACGACTGCCAACCTGCTGGCCGAGGGGAAAGGCTTCCTCGAACCACTCAGTTGGATCGCCTACGGGAAGCGAATCGCCAGCGCGCTGCACGGCCCGATGTATCCAATGGTGCTCTCATTGACCTCTCGGTTCGGCGGCATCACCTACTTCGACCACAAAATGCTCTCGTTGATCATCGGGTCGGCAACGGTCCTGGTCGTCGGCGTGATTGCTCACCGCTTCGGCGGGCCATGGGCAGGTCTCGTCGCCGCCGCGCTGGCGGCCTGCTACCCGAATCTGTGGATGATCGACGGGGTGCTCTTCCCCGAAGGGCTGTTCGCGCTCCTCACCACGGCGTCGGTCTGGGCCGTGTTCGAGTGGCGCGATCGACCGCGGCGGGCCCTGTTCACCCTCGCCGCCGGGGGACTCGTCGGGCTCGCTGCGCTCACCCGCGGCGAGGGACTGCTACTCGGGCCGTTGATGATCGCGCCATGGTTCCTCACCGATCGGGCCTGGCCGTTTCGCCGCCGCATCGCCCACCTCGCCCTGGCCGCGGCAGCATGCCTGGCGGTGATCACCCCGTGGGCGATCCGAAACTCCAGCCGCTTCAACGTGCCGGTGCCGCTGTCGACCAACGGCAACGAGCTGATCGTCTATGCCAACTGCGACGAGACGTACTCGGGCAAGTTCCTCGGATTCTGGCTGTTCGACTGCCAAGACCAGCTCCGCGCCGAAATCGGCGGCGACCCGCCGGGTGACGAGGCTGAGAAGTCGAACTACTGGCGTAAGCAGGGCCTGGACTACGCCAAAGACCATGTCTCTCAACTTCCCAAGGTCATCGCCGCCCGGGTCGGACGCCAGTGGGAACTGTTCAGGCCGTGGCAGAACACCGAGTTCGCCGCCATCGAGGGCCGTAACGTCAACTGGGCGCGAGTCGGCCTCGGCTACTACTACGGGCTCGTTCTTGCGGGAATACTCGGCGTCGTTCAGCTTCGCCGACGGCGAGCGAAGATCTGGCCACTCGTCGCCCAGATCGTGTCGGTGACGATTACCGCCGCCTACGCCTATGGGACGACCCGCTTCCGCGCCCCGGCCGAGCCCGTGCTGTGCGTCTTCGCCGGGGTCGGGCTCACCCCGCTACTGGGTCGAGCGGTCACTCGCTTCCGCCAAGGAACCCGCGACGTCACCGATTCTCGCGCCTTCGTCCTCGGTGGAGGCGGTGGGTTGATCCGGCGTGGTGGATGGGCCAGCCTGGCCGTGATCGCTGCAGTCGTCGCCGCTCCGCTGCGCGGCCTGTATCGCAGCTCAGGGTCGACGATGGAGGAGGGCTTCATGCTCACCTTCCCCGAGCGGGTGTTGGCGGGCGATGTTCCCAACGTCGATTTCCTCCACTTGTACGGCCCGGGCTCCCTCGATCTACTGGCCGCGACATATCACTTCTTCGGTGTCCGGGTCGGGGTCGAACGCACCTTCGGCCTCGCCCAGCACCTGTTGATCATCCTCGGGATCTATGCCCTGACCAGGGCGTGGGGACGGCTGGCCGCCGCGGGTTGTGCGACACTGTCGGCGATTCTGGTGCTCACCCCGATCGGTCTGTCGGCGTTGGCGTGGAACGGCGGAGTGGGGCTCGGGCTGTGGAGCATCGTGTTGGCGTTGCGCGCTCGCCGCACCGAGAACCGCTGGTGGACCATCGCCTCGTCCGCATTGGCCGGGCTCGCCCTCACCTTCCGACCCGACCTCGCGGTCGCGCTCGGGGTCACTCATCTGTTCCTGTGGTGGCGCGCCGGCCGGGTCCACCAAGTGATCGCCGGAGCGTTCGTCGGGCTGCTGCCGATGTGGGTGCATCTGGTGCGGGCGGGCATCGGGCCGTCGATCGAGGGGATGTTCATCGACCCCGTCGCCCACCTGCGACCCGGCCGCGAGCTGCCTGCTCCCCCGTCGTGGGACTACTTCCAAGGTGCTCTGCAGGTCATCGCCGACAAGTTCCCGCCGTGGTGGGGCGTGCCGCACATCGCCGGGCCGCACCAGCTGTTCCTGTGGTTCTTCCTGCTGCCCGTGGTTGCTCTCGGGGTGCTCGCCGTGGCCTGGTGGGCGCATCGCCGCGCCGACGACCTGGGCCGCTCCCGCACGCTGCTGGCCGCGGCGATCTTCGGGGTCGGCCTACTCCCCCAAGGATTCCAACGACCCGATTCGGCCCACTTCGCCTGGGTGTCATGCGTGTGCTTCGCCCTCGCCCCCGTGGCGATCGTCGAGGTGTTACGGGTGCATCGCCCCACCTGGCCGCGCATCGGGCGGGTAGCGACCGGACTCGTCGGCGTTGCGGCCACGTTCCTGTTGATCTTCCCCTACTTCAGCTACCGGCCGTATCTC
>JANNNL010000468.1:0-1313 GCA_031398525.1 Actinomycetes bacterium
CAGCTCGTCAAAAGGGCCTGATCCCCGAATGCGTCGAGTTCGACGAGGGCAGGTTGCAGTGGGGCCTCTACGCCGCCAGCCTGCGCTTGCCGTTTCTGCCCACCCGCGCCGGGCTCGGTTCGGGCGTCATGGACGTCAACCCTGAGTTACGCACCGTACAGTCGCCGTACGCCGACGCCGAGACGCTCCTCGCCGTCCCTGCCATCCGGTTGAACGCGGCATTTGTGCACATGAACCGCTCCGACGCCCGCGGCAACTCGCAGTTCCTCGGTCCAGACCTGTACTTCGACGATCTATTTCTCGGGGCGTGCGAGCCCGGCCGGAGATTCGTGTCGTGCGAACGAGTCATTCCGACCGAGGCGCTACTCGACGAAGGTTCGTTCCACACTCTGCGAATCAACCGCTCGATGGTAGACGGCGTGATCGAAGCCCCGAATGGTGCACACTTCACCGGCTGCGAGCCGGACTATCCGCGTGACGAGGCCTTCCAGAAGATGTACGCCAACTCGGCCGGCGACCCGGCGGCTTGGGCGATGTTCGTCGACCGCTTCATGCGCGGCGACGAGTCGTCGTATCAACAGGCCGTGACCCTCTGGAGGGCCGAGCTGTGAGCGCAGCGAATGTTGACCGACCGAGCGCCAGCGAATCGGGCGGCGATGGGGTCCGGGGGCGCAGCCCCCGTGTAGAAGTGCGTGACGCTCTCGCCGATGTGATCGTGGTCGCCTGCGCCGAAGCCTGGCGGGGCGACGGAGAGATCTTTGCATCCGGCATGGGCACGATGCCGATGCTGGGTGCCCGACTGGCCCGCTCAACGTTCGAACCCGACCTGTTGATCTCCGACGGCGAGGCGTTCTTCGTCGGTAGCGAACTGCCGATCGGCGGCACCGACAAGCTGATCGAGGGCTGGATTCCGTTCCGGTCGGTCTTCGACACCGTCTGGGGCGGCCGCCGGCACGTGATGATGGGTGCCTCGCAGATCGATCGTCACGGCAACACCAACATCGCCAACATCGGGCCGTGGGCTCAACCGAAGGCACAGCTGCTCGGCGTGCGCGGCGGGCCGGGCAACACGATCAACCATGCGACCAGCTTCTGGATCCCGGGGCACACCCCCAAGGTGTTCACCGAGCAAGTCGACATGGTGTCGGGAATCGGCTACGACCGGGCCGCGCAGCTCGGTGCCTGGGTCGTGGCGCATCACGACCTGCGGCGGGTGATCACCAACCTCGCCGTCCTCGACTTCATCGGTGGCATGATGCGCCTGGTGTCGATCCATCCCGGCGTCACGGTCGACGAGGTTCGCTCAGCAACCG
>JANNNL010000500.1:0-4755 GCA_031398525.1 Actinomycetes bacterium
AGCTCAAGCGCGTATGGCGATTGGCCTCGAGTGCCGTCCAGTCGATCGGTTCGGGGGGTCGAATTCCCGCAGGAACTGAGCGGTCGACGCTGCTCGCATCGCTCGAAACGCAGGCCGCCGCCCTCGGTGGCGAACTGGTTCGCCGCAACGCCATCTGATTGAACGTGGCGGCAGACGACGCACGACAACTGTCACCGTCGAACCCCGCTGAAGATCACCGCGACCCGGTCGTCATCTCGCAACGTCGAGCGCTCGGCGATCACTCCGGCCAGCCCAGCGGCTCCCGTCGGGCTCACGTCGATGCCCGATTCCTCACGTGAGAGTTCGGCCGACCGGATCACCGCTGATTCGTTCACGACGACCGGACGGCCGGCGGTTCGGGCCATGTGTTCAACAACTCCCAGCCAGTCATACGTTTCGTCATCGAGGATGCCATCGGCGAGCGAACGCGGTTCCGACTCCCACGGCCACATCAATTCGGCCCACCGGCGGGCCGCGGCATCGGCATCATGGGGCGGCCCCAGCAGATCCCACGCCCGGGCGAGCGGCGCGCAACCCTCGGTCTGCACCGCAATCAACGGCACCTTGACGCCTGCTTCGGCCAGTCCCATACCGACCGATGTCGCCAGCGCCCCTCCGCCGACCTGGATATATAGACCAGACACGTTGCCGCTGAGCTGGGAAAAGTCGTCGGCCAGCTCCCAACCGAGAGTACGAGCACCGTCGAGGCACCACACGTTCTCGGGACCCTGCACCGAAAAGGGCAGCGCGCCGTTGGCCAAGGCCTCACGGAAGCGATGAGCACACGGATCACCCGGTGGGTCTTCATTGCGGCGCGGGCAGACCACGATGTCCGCGCCCAATGCCCGCAGCCGCGCCATCACGACCGGGCTGGCGGTTGGGGGCACGAACACCTGGATCGGCCACGACACTGCAGCGGCCAGCGTCGCAGCGGCGAGCGCGGCATTGCCGCACGACGAGATCGCCAGTGGAGCGCGAATCGCCGACCCCAGGCCGAGCAGTTCCGCCGCTCTCAGGTGCAACAGGATCGTGAACAGATGCCGAGCCTTGTGACTGCCCGCTACTCCGCCCGTCTCGTCCTTCACCCACACGCCGCCGTCTGGGCTGAACCCGAGGGACTCGCTGAGGCCGTGGCTGCGTGCGAACGGAGCACGGCGGAAACCGGTGCCGTCGACGGCAGCAACGAGCGCATTGGTTTCAACAATCAACGCCTCGCGACCTGCGGCGGTCATCCCATGGGCCGCAGCGAACGCATCGACGGCCAGGGCGCTGCGATATGTCACGAACGGGTTGTCCCCGACCTCGCCGCCGACCTGGGGGACGGTCGTGGTGACAATGTCGAGGACGTGGTGGCGATCGCGAGACGACGCCTGTGGACAAGTCCACACGTGCACGCTCCCGACATCGACGTGGGTGCCACAGACCCGGCAGCGAAATCCGCCAATCACCGCCGTACCCTCGCATATGGGAGATCGCAGAGGCGTTGCGACGCCGCAGCCTCACGCATTGGCCGCTACGCGGACATTAAACTCGGTGATCATCTCGTCCCACACTGGCACATAGCGGTGCAAGCCGGTCCAGAATTCCTGCGAACGGCGGGCCTCGAACACCTCGATCGGCGTACCCTGCTGCTCGACCCAGGTGTAGTAGCCCAGATTGAAGATGCGATTCCGATCGCGGGCCGTGCACTCGACCATGTCGTCGGTGGTCACGGTGCCGAGATGCTCGCCGTACACCTCGGCCGCGTCGAGCGCGCCGAACGAGTGGTTGAATCGCCGGGCGATCGTCTTTGCTCGCTCACTCGGGTAGAGGGCGGCCCCGTCCGTAGCGACGGTGATCAGAGCATCATCGGCACCGAGGCCGAGGAGCTTGGCCGTCTTGATCGCGGCCAGGGTATTGCAGATCGACGAGAACCCGAAGTGCTCGAGCGCGGCGACCAACCGTGGATTCAGGCCGCGGCGATTGACCAAGTAAGCCCGGCCTTCGGGCGTATTGAACAGCACGTCGAGCTCGTCGGTCGCCCGGTCGGAGATGCCGACGACGACGTCGGTGTTCATCACGTTGTGGATCAACGGAATGTGTTTGTCGCCAATGCCCTGAATGTTGTGCTCCCCGAACCCGTTCTCGAGCATCGTCGGGCATTCGAGGGCTTCGACGGCGACGATCTTGGTGCCGTACTCGTGCTTCAGTCGGTCGCCCGCGGCGATTGTGCCGGCCGAGCCGGTGGCCGACGCGAACGCGGCGAGCCGCAGGTTGGGGCGCCCCAGCGAGGCGGCCACATGCTCGAAGACGTGACCCAGCGCCCGACCGGTCACGGTGTAGTGACCGAGGGTGTTGCCGAACTCACAGAACTGATTGAAGATGAAGTTGCCCGGATCCTTGGCCAGTGCATTGCACGCGTCATAGATCTCCTTGACGTTCGACTCGGTACCGACTGTGCGGATCACGTCGTCGGCCGGGTTTGCGCACCACTGATCGAGCCAATCGAAGCGTTCCTGACTCATGCCGGCCGGCAAGATCGCCACGCCCCGCGACGCCATGATCCGGCTGATGGCGATGCCGCCGCGGGCATAGTTCCCCGTCGACGGCCAGATCGCCCGGTGCCGAGTCGGGTCGAACTGGCCCGTGATCACCCGCGGGGCGAGACACGAGTAGGCGGCGAGCACCTTGTGGGCCGTGATCATCGGGAATCGGTCACCGAACACGACGATGATCGGGCTCTCGACCCCGGTCAACTCCGGCGGTAGCACGACGTGATCTGGCACGTCGACGCGGTGACCGGCAAGGTCGTTGTACCAGTGGACCCGGAACAGATTGCGAGCGTCGGGGCCGTTCCTGTCGGCGTCGCCCACCACATTCGGGTCGATCGTCGACGGGTCGGCGAGCTGGGCGAACGTCGGCAGCACGATGCCCTGTTCACGGAATCGCTGCACGCTTCGGGCCAGCGACTCGGGGTCGACGACCTCGTCGGCCAAGCCGAGCTGGTTGGCAAGCACGTCGGGAGAGAGCTGATCGACCGTCACATTTAACATTTTGTCAAAGAACCGCCGATGTTCCACGACTATCCTGCGCACCGGCGATTCAGGAACGCCACCGGTCCGCGGAGAGGGGCTCAGCCCACCTGATCTCTTGGTTCCAATCCACGCTCTCCTTTCTCCCGATCGTGCGGACGCCGGGCTCCCGAAAGGAAGCGCCATGCCCGTCAATCCACTGCCTCCCAAACCCGATCTCGGCAAGCTCAAGGACACCGCAAAACTGCTGCGCGACCTCGTCCGATCCGGCGTCCCAGGAGCGATCGACCTCGTCAGCGAGCATCATCCGCGACTGGGCGATCTCACCGCCGGTTCACCGGCAGCAACAGGGTTCAAGCTCGCCGACGCTCAGTTGGCCATCGCCCGCCACCACGGCCTGGCGAGCTGGCCGGCGCTGCGCCGCCACGTCGAGGAAATCAACCAGCTCACCCGGTCACCACATCTGCAGCCGATCGGGGCCCCGCTCGCCACCGATGCCGAGCGGGCCGACGAACTGGTGCGCCTCGCCTGTCTGACCTATGGCGCCGATGACCCCGCTCGACCGGCTGCCGCGGCGCGGCTGTTGGCCGAACGTCCCGAGCTGGCTCGGACGTCGGCGTACACGATGGCCACCGTCGGGGACCATCTCGGTCTCGCCGAACTGTTGATCGCCGAGCCGGCCGCGGCCGGCCAGCGCGGCGGACCGTTTCAGTGGGAACCACTCGTCTACGCCGTGTACTCCCGAATCACCAGCCCCGACCCGAGCCACGACACCTACCTCGCCGCACGGGTACTGCTCGATGCCGGAGCCGATCCGAATGCGGGATATCTGTGGGAGGCCGAGTGCGCGTTCACGGCCCTCACCGGGGCGTTTGGTCGCGGCGAGGGACACCAGCCACCCCATGCCCGTTCGATGGACCTGGCTCGACTACTGCTCACGGCTGGAGCCAACGCCAACGATTCGCAGGCGGTGTACAACTGCGGTGCCGGCGACCTCGCTCTCGACGACATCGAGTGGCTGGAGCTACTGCTCGATCACGGTCTCGGCCGTGGCGACGGTGGGCCGTGGAAGCGTCGACTCGGGGCGCGGGGTGCGTCACCGGTTGAGTTGATCGCCGAGGCACTCCAGCACGCGGCGGCCGCCGGTCTCCCCCGCCGGGCCCGGCTTCTACTCGATCGGGGCGCTGACCCCCATCGCCGGTCGATCCACACGATCTACTTCGGGCGCTCGCCATACGAAAGCGCCGTGCTCAACGGCAATCTCGACATCGCCCGATGGCTTGCCGACGCCGGCGCCAATACGTCGGGCGTCGACGCGACAGGTCACCTCATCGGCCGGTGCCTCAGCGGCGACCAGTCGGTAGCCGGTGTCGACGCGGCGTCGATCGCCTCGATCCGGGAGAGCCGACCAGACCTTGTCGCTCGCGCCGCGGAGTTGTCGCGACCCGCGGCGATTCGGCTGGCGGTCGAGCTGGGCTGGGATGTCAACCACCGCCACCGCACGACGGCACTCCACGAGGCGGCCCTGCGGGGAAACCTGGCCGTGGTGCAGCTACTTGTCGCCCTCGGAGCCGACGCGACCATCAGAGATACCGATCACGATTCGACCCCGCAGGGCTGGGCCGACCACGGCGGACACGCCGAAGTCGCCGCCTACCTCGCCTCGGTGGACCCCGCCAGCGTCACGCCTCAAAAATGAAAAAGGATGGGTCGACGCGCCAAT
>JANNNL010000521.1:0-10979 GCA_031398525.1 Actinomycetes bacterium
GGTCGGTCGGCGTGCCAGTGGAGCACAATCTCGATTTCGACGATGCCGCTGGCGGTCAGGGGATCGGTTTGAATCGTGGCCCCGTCGGTGGTTCGATAGTCTGCGGGTACCCCGTTGATAAACAACCCGTCGACGATCATTGACCACACGTCGACCGGCGGATCCTGCGGGGTGGTGTGCATGCCGGCATCGGCGACCCAGGCCACGCTCACCCCTTGGTCACATGTGGTGCGATTGAAGTCGAGATTCCCGGCCTCGGCTTGACTCGGGAACACCCCGATCATCGCGATTGTCACTGCGCCTACGCCCATAATGCGCTTCATGAGGTGTGTACTCAAATCCTTAATGTGATTATATTGACTATTTGTAAACAAATCTAGCTTTCCGTGGTCAAAATCACAACGTAGGTGAGCGCCCTGCAAATTTCAGATTGCGCGTTGTGGGTTCGTGGAGCGCCGTGTGAGCTCGCCTAACCTGCCGAGGTGCACCGGCTCGCTCTGTACTTCCAGGACAAACACCCGATTCGCTACGAGATCGAGATGGCCAAGTACGCCGAGGCCAAGGGGTTCACCGAGATCTGGCAAGCCGACACCCGACTCGCTCGCGATTGCGTGGTGCTCATGAGCGCCTTGCTCACCGAGACCCGCAATCTGCGCATCGGTTCGGGAGTGCTCCCGATCTGGACTCGGAACCCGGCGGTGATCGCGGCGACCTGGTCGACGATGTGGGAGCTCGGCGGATTGACCGAGGAAGGTCAAAGTCGAGTGATGCTCGGCATCGGGGCGTGGTGGGAGCCGATCGCCTCTCGGGTCGGTGAAGATCGACGAAAGCCGCTCAAGGCGATGCGCGAACACATCGAGGCGCTGCGCCAGCTGTTCACCATGGAAGAGGTCTCCTACCAGGGCGAATTCGTCCAACTCGACCGCGTGCGACTCGATGTTGCGTACGGTGACACCGGCCCGCGTGACATTCCGCTGTACATCGGGGCGACTGGTGAAAAGATGATGGAACTGACCGGTGAGACCTGCGACGGAGCGGTGCTCAACTACGTCGTGTCCACTGACTACATCCGCGGTGCGGTCGCCAACCTCGAACGGGGCGCCGCGAAGTCCGGTCGAACGCTCGCCGACATCGATCGGCCGGAATTGTTGGTCTGTTCGCTGTCCGACGACGATCCGGCCGAAGCGATGATGACCGGAAAGTCGCTCGTTGCGTACTATCTGGGGACCGAGCCGCACATCATGGAGGCTTCGGGCGCCGACCCCGAACTGGTCGCGCGGGTGCAGGAGATCGTCGGCTGGCCGGCGACCGAAGCCGACTATCGGCGGGCCGCCCATCTCATTCCTGATTCTCTGGTTCGGTCACTCATGGCGGTTGGAACGGCCCAACAGTGTCGCGAGACGGTCGCCGAGTACATCGATGCCGGGGTGACGTGCCCGATTCTCTACCCGATGATGGACAACATCGGTTCGGTCATCGACGCCTTTGCCGGATGGGAGCCGTGAGCTCGTTCCTCATTCACGATGCGGCCATCGTGACCAGCGACGATGCGGCGACGATCATCGATCGCGGCTGGGTATACACCGTTGACGACCGCATCATCGAAGTGGGTTCGGGCGATGTTCCTCGTGGCCGCCTGTTCGCCGATGTGGTCATCGATGGCACGAATATGGCGGTGATTCCCGGCATGATCAACGGTCACACTCACCTGTTCCAAACGTTCTTTCGGGGGTTGGGCGACGACAAGAGTTTGCTCGACTGGTTGCGGGACTACATCTGGCCGACCGCGAGTGAGATGACCGCCGCCGAGGTCGGTTTGGCGGCGACCGTCGGTCTGATCGAGAACCTGCGCACCGGAGCGACGTCGGTCATCGACCACCAGTACATCCACGCCGACCCGGCCACCGACGACGCGGTCTGCGCGGCGGCCGATCGGCTCGGCGTACGGTTCCTGCTTGCGCGGGGGTGGGCCGACCGCAACTACGAGCCGAGGCTCAGCGAGACCGCCGCGCAGATCGTCGAACGCACCGACGCGGTCGCGGCCCGCTGGCACGGCTATGACCGCGGTCGGCTGCGGGTCGAGACCGCGCCGTTGATCCCCTGGGGATGTTCCGACGAGGCAATGCGTGCGACCGCCGGTGCCTCGGCCGCATTCGGGGCCGGGCTCCACGTCCACTGTGCCGAGACGGCGGTCGAGGTCGAGATGAGCCAAACCGAGCGGGGAATGCGCCATGTTCCGTGGCTCGATTCGGTCGGCGCGCTTGGACCGGCGACCCAACTCGCCCACTCGGTGTGGCTTGACGACGACGAATTGGACCTAATCGCCGAGCGCGGCGCGACCGTCGTCCACTGCCCGGTCAGCAATATGTATCTCGCCTCGGGCGTCCCGCGGATCCCCGAAATGATCCGCCGCGGCATCGTGGTCGCATTGGCGTCCGACGGCCCGGGATCGAACAATCGCCAAGACATGTTCGAGGCGATGAAGACGGCGGTGTTACTCCAAAAGGTCCATCACCTCGACCCGGTGATCCTGCAGCCCGAAGATGCGCTAAGGATGGCGACTCGCGGCGGCGCGGCCGCATTCGGCCAGGTCAGTGACATCGGGCAGATCGCCGAAGGTCGCAAGGCCGACCTGGTAGTCGTCGACCTCGATAGTCCGTTCATCGCCCCGGTGCACCGGGTTGCCTCCGCCTTGGTGTTCAACGCCAGCCCGCGCGATGTGCATACCGTTGTCGTCGACGGTCGAGTGGTGATTCGCGAGAGGCAGTTGCTGGTTGCCGACGAGCGGGCGGTACTGGCCGAGGCACGCCAGGTCTGTGCCGACCTGTTCGCACGGGTCACAAGCCGCTGATGTATTTCCAGATCTCGGAGAAGTCGCTGCCCGGCATCGCCTGATCGGCCCCGTACCAGACCGCGTCCATCACCGTTCCGATGGCGTTCGGGCCGCCCGCGGCGGTGACCGATTCGAGATAGAGGCGGACATCCTTGGCCATCAGGGCGGTGTGGAATCCAGCGTCGTAGGTGCCGGTGAGCACCCGGTTGGGGAACTTGTCGGACGTGGCGGTGTTGCGGCCGCTCGATGCGTTGACGACCGCGATCATCGTCGCCAGGTCGAGACCGTGACGGACTCCGAAGGCCATGGCCTCGGATGTCGCGGCCAACGCCGTGGCCGACAGGAAGTTGTTGATCAATTTGGTGGTCTGTCCCTGACCAGGGGAAATACCGACGTGGAAGACGTTGCCGGTGAACGATTCGAGCAGCGGTCGATGGGCGTCGAAGACGTCGTCGGGCCCGGCGAACATCAGCGAGATCGTGCGCGCCCGGGCCCCGGCGACGCCGCCCGACACCGGCCCATCGGTATAGAGCACGCCGACCTCGCCCAGCGCGGCCGAGACATCGGCGGCGACGAGCGGTCCCACGGTCGACAGATCGATCACCGTCGAGATCCGGCGGTCTGTCGCGTCGATCAACTCCCTGATCACTGACGAAACGATCAGCCCGTTGGGCAGGCTGAGCAAGACGGTGTCGCAACGATCGCCAATGTCGGCGACGCTGTTGGCCGCTTCGGCCCCGGCGGGAAGGCGGTCGTGGGTGCCCGCAGCATCGAAGCAGATCAGTGGGAAACCGGCCGCAGCGATGTTGGCCGCCATTGGTCGGCCCATGTTGCCCAGACCGATGAAGCCGACAGTCTTGGGCCCGCCGCTGGCCGCAGTGGCCGCAGTGGCAGCAGTGCTCACGGGGCTGAGGTCGGGGCCGGATCCGGGGTGATTCCCTCGGCATGGAGCACCTCGCGGGCGAGTCGGAATGCTTCGACCCCCGCGGGAACCCCGGCGTAGATCGTGATCTGGAGCAGGGTCTCGCGCAACTCATCAAGGGTGCAACCATTGTGCAGCGCGCCGCGGAAGTGGGTCTTGAACTCGTGCGACCGGTTGAGGGCGGCGAGTAGACACAGATTGTTGAGGCTGCGCTGGCGATCGGTCAACGCCTGCCCCTCACCCCACACCACCCCCCAGCAGTACTCGGTGATCACTTCCTGGAAGTGTCGATTGAAGCTGTCGGCCGAGGCGAACGCCCGCGTCACGTACTCCTCACCGAGTACTCGAGTGCGTGCTTCCAGGCCGGTTTCGAAGAGTTCGTGATTCATATCCCCGCAGCGTAAGCATCAGATGATGGTCAGTTCGAACGACGTGCCTGGCACCGCCCCGCAATACCGCGTCTATGCGGTCAAGTACGCGGAGCGTGACGCCCGACGGCCCGAGCATTTCATCGGTGGCGACCCGCACGACACCTCGATGCCGATGGACTACTTCGTGTGGGCGATCGTCGGTGACGACGCCACGTGGGTGGTCGATACCGGCTTCGGGGCCGCCGACGCCGACCGGCGGGGGAGACGGCTGCTGCGCACAACGACCGAGGCGTTGGCGACGATCGGTATCGACGCATCGACGGTCACCGACGTCATTCTCACCCATCTGCACTACGACCACGTCGGCGGGTTTGAGCAGTTCCCGGCGGCTCGTTTCCATCTGCAAGACCGGGAAATGGCCTATGCGACCGGGCGGCAGATGACGCGTCCGGTGTTCAGCCATGCCTTTACCGCCGAACATGTCGCCAACCTGGTGATCGAGGTCCACCGGAGCCGGGTGGTCTTCCATGATGGGGATGCACAGCTTGCCCCGGGTATCTCGGTCCATTTGGTGGGCGGCCACACCGCCGGGCTCCAGGTCGTTCGGGTCAACACCCCGTCGGGATGGCTCGTGCTGGCCTCCGACGCATGCCACTACTACGAGAACATCGAGGCGTCACGACCATTCCCCGTGGTTGTCGATGTCGCCGCGATGGTCGAGGGCTGGGACACGGCATATCGCCTGGCCAGCCGACCTGAACTGGTCGTTCCCGGTCACGACCCCGAGGTGTTCCGGCGGTTTTCGGCGGCAGCCGGCGGGCTCGAGGGCATCGCCGTGCGATTGGACGAGCGCGACAGCGACGCCGGCGCCGGTAGAAACGACCCATGACCTACGCACTCCTCGATGAAGCCCTCCGATCGGGCCGGATGATCGTGATGGATGGCGGGACGGGCACCGATATCCAAGCCCGCGGGGTGTTGATGGACGGCGAAACGTGGTGCGCGCAGGCCAACTTCGGCGCTCCCGACGTCGTGCGCGACGTTCATCGGGGCTACATCGACGCCGGCGCGCAGATGGTCATCGCCAACAACTATCCCGCGAGCCCGTTGTTGTTCGACCACCTCGGCCGGTTCGATGAGATGCTGGCGATCGATACCCGCGCCGTTGAGTTGGCCCGAGAGGCCGTCGGGGATTCGCCGGTCGCCGTGGCGTCGTCGTTCTCGGTGATGCGCCCGGCGATGCCGGGAAGCGACGACTCGCTCCCGATCCACTGGGCGGAGTCGGCGGCCCGGTCGCTGATGGAACGCAAGGCGGCGGGCATCAAGGCGTCGGGTTGCGACCTGATTGTGATGGAGATGATGCGCGATTGCGACTATTCGGTATGGGCGACCGAAGCCGCCCTGGCAACCGGGCTCCCGGTCTGGGTGGGTATTGCCGCCGAGCCGGGGCCCGACGGACGGCTACACGGCGACGGCCGCCCCGAGTTCGGTCTCGACGAGATCGCGTCGGCGCTTGCCGCCCTTCGGCCGGCGGTCATCTCGATCATGCATACCCTGCCCAACCACGTCGGCGAGGCGCTGCGCACCGTGCGGCAGTCGTGGGATGGCCCCTTGGGGGCGTATCCCGAGTCGGGTTTCTTTGCGATGCCCCACTGGCAGTTCGTCGACACGATGACCCCGGATGAACTGGTCGGCTTCGGGCGGGAATGGGTTGCGCTGGGGGCCACGGTGCTCGGGGGTTGCTGCGGCACCGGCCCGGAACATGTGGCTGCACTTCACGCCGAGTGGGGAAGGGACGCCTGATGACGCCTCAACGTGGGTAGTTTGTGTCGCCATGCGGATAACTGTTGGTCGGTGGACAGTGCGCGGCGGCGGGCTGCTCGTGGGGATCGCCGTGCTGTTCTTCGGCGCAATCTGGCGATACCAGGGCCTGGAAGGGCCCGTGTTCATCGAGGCGGGCCGCGTGCCACAGCTCCGCGCCGGGGACGTCGTCACCGTGCCGCTCTTTGTGCTCGCGGTCGGGCTGATCGCCACATCGTTCGTCACCTCGACTCGGCGACAGATTGTCGGCGGCCTGTTGCTGGGCCTCGGTCTGCTCTACCCGTTGTTCTCGTACCCGTGGGATGGGCGCGTCGTCTTTGGTCAACGCCATCACGGGATTCACACCACCGACGCCTTGGCGCTCGTCTTGCTGATCGGGGCCCTGATTGCCCTGATGGTCGACCGGCCGGCGCGACCTACAGCCGCACCGTAACCAGCGCCGTCCCCTACGATCAGAGGCCGTCTGCCCGCAATGAGGCGTGGCTGACTGTGCCCGAGGAGATCTGATGGCCAACGTCGTGGCTTACCACCGACCGTCGAGTGTCGATGGTGCCCTGCAGTTGCTGACGCGGATTGGAGTGGCGTCGCGGGTGCTTGCCGGCGGAACCGATCTGGTGGGCGGCGGCGGTCACGGAGATCCATTCGAAGTGGTCGACCTGCAAGACACGGGCCTGAGTGGAATCACCGTCGGTGAGAGCCGGGCCATGCTCGGAGCAACGGTCACGTTGGAACAACTGTCGCGCCATGCCGACCTGCCCTATTCGGTACGCGATGCGGCTCGCCGGGAGTTGCCGAGCTCACTGCGAACGCTGGCCACGCTCGGGGGAACGATCTGCGCGGGGGAATCCGAGAGCGAGTTTTTGGCGACCTTGTTGGTGCACGACCCGGTGGTCGAGATCCACGGTGTCGATGGTCGACGGGAGTTGCCGATGCCGCAGATCTGGGCCGAACCGCATCACCTCGCGGGGCGGGTGATCACCGCAATCAGCATTGCCACCGACGGGGTGACCAGGTCTGATCGAACCGCCCGCACCCCGGCCGACCGCCCGATTGTCGCCGCGGTCGCTCGTCGAGCCGACGACGGTCGCATTCGGTTGGCGCTCAGTGGAGTCGCCCCCCGGCCGACCTTGGTCGGTGATCCATCGGCGGTTCAGCCGGTCGGCGACTTCCGTGGCACCGCGGAGTACCGCCGTCAGTTGGCAATGACCCTGGCTGCCCGCGTGACGGGAGCGGTGCAGTGAGCATCTCAATCTCGATTGTCCTCAACGGCACGACTACCCCGGCGATCTGTGAAGCCCATGAGGTGCTGCGCACGGTCCTGCGTCGACTGGGTTGCTTCAGCGTCAAATTCGGTTCCGACTCGGGCGAGACTGGGGCCGGGGCAGTGCTGCTCGATGGCCAGCTTGTCTCGTCCGACGTGGTGTTGGCCGTTGCCGCCGATGGCCACGATGTGATGACGCTTGAGGGCTTCTCGCAGATGCGCGAAGACCTCGACCCGATCCAGGCGGCGTTCATGGCGGTTGGCGCCTTCCAGTCGGGGTACTCGGCCGGGGCGATGATTCTGGCGACCAAGGCCCTGCTCGATCGGAACCCCAGCCCCACCGAGATGGAGATCCGCGACGCGCTCTCGGGAGTGCTCGACCGCGAGACCGCCTACGTGAAGGTGGTCGAGGCGGTGCAGCGCGCCGCAGCGATGCGCCGCGGCGATGTCCAGGAACCCTTCGGGCCGCTGATCCTGCCGCCGTTGACCGATGGCGTCCACGCGGTGGCCTACGACCCGAACCCGACCGCCAAGGGTGTCTCGGCGGCCGTGCCGCGCCTGATCCCCTCGCGTGATGTGCCGGCGATGGCCGTGGTCGGCAAGCCCGAGATCAAGGTCGATGCCCTCAAGGTCGCTCGTGGCAACCCGGCGTTCGTCGACGACATCGAGCTGCGCGGCATGCTCTATGCCAAGGTGCTGCGTAGTCCCCACGCCCACGCCCGCATCCTCGACATCGACGATTCGGCGGCCCTCGTGTTGCCCGGCGTCCATGCGATCAGGCACTACAAGAACACGCCTCGGGTGATGTACGCCTCAGGTGGCCAATCATGGCCCAACCCTTTCCCATACGACCAGGTGTCGTTCGATAGCAAGGTCCGCCACGTCGGTGACCGAGTTGCCGCTGTCGCCGCCGAAACCCCCGAGATCGCCGCTGCGGCATGCCGCCTGATCAACGTCACCTACGAGGTGCTCCCGTTCATTCTCGACGAGCGGCTTGCGATGGAGCCGGGCGCGCCGGTCATTCATGACGAGGCCGACGCGGTTGAAATTCACGACGCATCGCGCAATATCGTCCACCACATCCATGCCCAGACGGTCACCGATGCCGATCTGTCCGATGCGTTCGCCGGTGCCGATCACGTCTTTGAGCAGCACTTTCGCGTCCACCAAGTGCAGCAGGTGCCGATCGAGCCGCATATCGCCATCGCCTGGCTCGATGAGGATGAGCGCCTGACGATTCGCACGTCGACCCAGGTGCCGTTCCATGCCCGGCGGATGGTCGCCCCGTTACTGGGTTTGACGGTCAAGGACATCCGAGTGATCAAGCCGCGGATCGGCGGCGGTTTCGGGGCCAAGCAGGAGATGCTGATCGAGGACATCGTCGGTCATCTCGCCCTGGCCACCAAGCGGCCGGTGCGCCTGGAGTTGAGCCGTGAGGAGGAGTTCGTCTCATCGCGGACCCGTCACCCGCAGACGATCACCTATCGCACCGGGGTCAAGAACGACGGCACGCTGACGGCCCAGGAATTCACGATCATCGGCAACACCGGCCCGTACGGCACTCATGGTTTCACGGTGCAGAACGTGACGGGTCTACGCGGTCTGTCGTCGTACAACTGCCCGGCCAAGAAGTTCGATTGCAAGGTCGTCTACACGAACATTCCGGTGCCCGGGGCGTACCGCGGGTACGGCGCGCCGCAGGCCGAGTTCGCCCTGGAAGCGCACATGGAGGACATCGCCATTGCGCTCGGCCGCGACGTCATCGACTTCAAGCGGCAGAACTGGGTAAAGGTCGGCGACCGACTCGACATCGTCATGTTCCTCGGCGAGCGCGGCACGATCGAACCCGGCGATGTTGATCCGGCCACGTTCCCGCCGGTGATGACCTCGGGCATCGAGGAATGCGTCGCTCAGGGCCAACGGGCGATCGGCTGGCATCGCCGGGAAGATCCGACGTGGGTTGCCCCACCCGATCGTCCGCACATCCGGCGTGGGATCGGGTTTGCCTTCTGCATGCACGGGACGGCCATCCCGTTCCTCGACATGGGCGGCTGCGCGATCAAGATGAACGACGACGGCTCGTTCAACGTCACCGCCGGTGCCGCCGACTTGGGCACCGGGGCCGACACCGTGCTCGCCCAGATCGCCGCCGAGGTGCTCGGCGTGCCGATCAGCGACATCATCATGTACACCGGCGACACCGACATGACCCCGTTCGACGTGGGCGCGTATGCCTCGTCGACGACGTACATCTCGGGAATGGCCACCAAGAAGGCCGCTGATGTGGTTCGTCAGAAGATCAAGGAGCGCGCGGCGCGCATCCTGGGCGTCGATCAGCCCTGCTCGATCGAGCTACGCGACCGGCGGGCGTGGGCCCCCGATGGCACTTCGATCTCGTTGGAGGACATCGGGCTGAACTCGCTGCACACCGAGGACCACGAGCAGATCATGGGTTCGGGTTCGTACGTGTCTGGTGATTGCCCGCCGCCGTTCGCCGCCCAGTTCGTGGAGCTCGAGGTCGACATCCAGACCGGCCAGGTGACGGTGATCAAGCTGGTCATGGCCGTCGACTGTGGCGTGGCGATCAACCCGATCACCGCGTCGGGGCAGATTGAGGGGGGCATGTTCCAAGCCCTCGGCTACGCCCACACCGAGGAGTTCGCCTTCGACGAGACGGGTCGCATGATCAACTCCGAGATCGGGCCGTACTGGATCTACCGCTCCGACGACGCTCCGGCCACCGAGGTGTTCCTCGTGCAGACGATGGAAGACTCCGGCCCGTTCGGGGCCAAAGCCGTCGCCGAGATCCCCAAGGACGGCGTCGCCCCCGCCATGCGCAACGCCATCCTCCACTGCACCGGCGTGGCGATCAACGAACTCCCGTTCACCCCCGAACGGGTCTACAACGCCCTGCGCTCTGCCTCGATCGGCTGAGCTTCGTTGACTGAGCGGACGCTACGAGCGGTAGGTTACCTTGCCGCCAACGACCGTGAGTACGACGTTGGTGGCCTCGATGTCGGCAACATCGGCGGTCAGCAGGTTGCGATCGATGATCACGTAGTCGGCGAGCTTGCCGACCGTGATCGAACCCGTGGTCGTTTCCTGGCTCAGGGCGTAGGCCGCGTCAAGGGTGACGAGCCGGATCGCTTGCTCGACGGTGTCCACTGCGTTGGAATCGCGGGTCAGGGCCCGCTCGATGATCCCGAACGGTGACAGGGGATCGGCGTCCCAGTCGCTCGACAGCGAGACGTGGGCTCCGGCGTCGAGCAGGGTCTTGAGCGGGATGAGGTCGAAGGCGCGGTCGCCGATGAACTCCGACAGGTACTGGTGGTAGTCGGTGGCGCTCGATTCGGGACCCACTTGGAAGTCGGCGACGACACCGAGCTCGGCGAACCGGGCGATGTCGTCGGGGTCGACAAGGTAGGTGTGGGTGATCCGGTGGTGCCGGGCGGCAATCTCGGCCGGGTCGGCGTCGATTGCTTCGATGGCGTCGAGCGCGGTTCGGGTCGCGGCGTCGCCGATCGCGTGGAACTCCAGTTTGTAGCCCATCTTGTGCAGTTCCGAGACGTAGGTCTGCAGTTGATCAGGTTGGAAGTAGTTGAAGCCCGATGGATAGTTGGCGTCGACCGGAACGTCATACCGAACCTGCGGGTACTCCACCGATCTCGCCTCGCAGCAACGGGCGTCACGGGTCACGTCGAAGGCCAGGGCGAGTGGGGACTTGACGACATTCTGACGATGTCACCGTCCGGCTTGTGGGCCTACGGGTGG
>JANNNL010000591.1:0-3350 GCA_031398525.1 Actinomycetes bacterium
GATCACCGCCGAAATCAACGATCGCGGGGTGGTCAGTCCTCCCGCGGGCGCCCTGACTGTCGAGTTTCGCGATGTGTCATTCGAGTACGGCGACGACGAACTGGTGCTGCGTGACGTCACTGCCCGCATCGAGCCCGGCCGCCGGGTGGGGATCGTCGGCCGGACGGGAAGTGGAAAGACGACGTTCTCGCGCCTGGTCCTGCGTCTGGTCGAAGCGACGAACGGCACAATCGAATTGGGAGGAGTCCCGATCGCGGACATCCCAATGACCGAGCTTCGCCGACGGGTGGCCCTCATCCCTCAGGAGGTCGAGCTGTTCTCGGGCACGATTCGTGACAACGTCACCCTGTTCGACGACGCCCAGACTGACGACGCAGTGATCGACGCGCTGCACCGGGCCGGACTGTCGAGTGTTGCCGCTGGCGACATCCATCGAGTGCTCGGTCCCGGCGGCGAAGGATTGTCGGCCGGTGAAGCTCAGCTGTTGTCGCTTGCCCGGGTGTGGCTCCGGGCCCCCGACATCATCGTGCTCGACGAGCCGACTGCCCGCGTCGATCCCGAAACCGAAGTCCGGCTCGACGCGGCCGTCAGCGAGCTGACGGCCGGGCGGACCACGCTGATCATCGCCCACCGGCTGTCCACCTTGCGCCGAGCCGACGACATCATGGTTTTTGATCACGGCCGAATCGTGGAGTACGACGATCGACAACGCCTCGCCGATGACCCGACGAGTCGGTTCCATCGCCTGCTGACGTTGGCACTCGACGACTCGGTCGATATCGATGATGTCACTGTCGACATCGCCGTGTCCGATGCTGTGGGGGTGGCGTGATGAGGCTTTCACAACTTGCCTGGCGGATCGCCAGTCATCAACGGCGGCTTTTCGTCGTCGGAGTCGTGCTGTTCGTGGCGTTCTTTACATTTCCCGTGATCAGCGGCTGGTTGCTCGGTCAAGGCTTCAGCGCGCTTCGCGACGGCGACACCCATCGCGTCTACTGGCTCGCCGTCGCTGTTGCGATCAACGAGACCCTGCGAATGGCGTCGATCCACTGGGGTGCGCTGATCTGGACCGAGGTCTGGGTCCAGATCCAGACCTTCCTGCGGGCCAACATGCTGATTGGCCAGATGGCGAGCGGCGGGCCCGAGGCCGGAGTCCCCGTCGGCTCGACGGGCGAGGCGATCACCCACTTTCGAGACGACACAGAAGACGTGGCGATGTTCATCGACGGCTGGGTCGATGTCACCGCTGGGCTGGTATTCACGGTGTTCGCCGGGTTCATCATGGGCCGCGTCGATGCCCGCGCCACCTTCGTATTGGCGATCCCGCTGGCCGGCGTCGCCCTGGCGACGCGGGCCCTCGACGGGCGAATCAAGCGTTACCGGGCCGCTGATCGCGCCGCGACCGCGCGGGTCAGCGGGCTGCTTGGCGACCTGATGACATCGGTGACCACCGTCAAGGTGAACGATGCCTCTGGTCATGCCCTGGCCCGGCTGCGACGACTGGTCGACGAGCGTCGCCATACTGCGGTGCGCGACCGGGTGCTCGAAGAGGGCGTGCAGGCGTTCAGCAACGGGGTAGCCGAGATTGGCCTGGGCCTGGTGCTCCTCGTCACCACCGGGGCAATGGCCTCTGGTCGATTCGCCGTCGGTGAGCTGGCGGTGTTCACGGCGTACCTCGGCTACCTCAGCTTTCTCCCTCGCATGGTCGGCCGCCTACTGGCCCGGCGTAAGCAGGCCGAAGTCGCCTTCATCCGGATGAGCCCCCTGGTAGCCGACTCCGTTGCTGCGAACCTGGTTGCTCCTCGAGAACTCCCCATCGGCCCGCGGGTCACGCAAGTCCGGCCGCGCCCCGAACCGGCGGTACGGGCACCTCTCGATCGGTTGGATGTCGTCGATCTGCGCGCGACGTACGCCAGCGGTGCCGGGCTACATGGCGTGTCGTTCTCGTTGGAGCGAGGCAGTTTCACGGTGGTCACCGGACCGATTGGCGCGGGCAAGAGCACGATGCTGCGCGCTCTACTCGGTCTTGCCTACCAGGCCCGGGTGGAGGGTGAAGTTCGCTGGAACGGACACGAGATCCTTGATCGGGCCGCGTTCATGACGCCGCCGAACGCGTCATTCCTCCCACAGGTGTCGCAGCTCATCTCGGACTCGTTGGCCGACAACGTCGCCCTCGGGGCGATCGAGACGGGTGTGCTGCCGTGTGGTGCGCTGACCAATGCTCTGGCAATGGCGGCAATGGCGCCAGACGTGGCGGAGATGCCCGATGGTATCGAGACGATGATCGGCCCCCGTGGCCTGCGTCTCTCGGGCGGCCAACGGCAACGGGTGGCCACGGCTCGAGCGCTCATTCATGCCCCTGAGCTGGTCGTTCTTGACGACGTGTCCAGCGCTCTTGATGTTGAGACCGAGCTGCAGCTGTGGGAAAATCTCGCGGCGGCGGGAATGACGGTGCTGGCGGTTTCTCACCGCGATGTGGCGTTCGAACGGGCTGACCAGATCCTGCGCCTCGACGCCGGGCGACTGGCGGCGCCTCGATAGATTCGGCTGCGGTCACGGCATCCATCGCCGTGGCCCGAGGAGGAACCGTCGTGGCGTTCGTGCTGTGGATCGTCCTCGCTGGTTGCTTCGCCGTGCCGAACTGGATGTCGAGGGTTCGGCCACTCCCTCACGTAGAGGAGGTGACGAAGGTGGCGGTGACCTCGGCGTTGCTGGTTGCGGCGACCGCCGGTGATGCGGTGCCGGCTGGCGCCCGACCGTGGTTTGTCGCCGCGCTCGTGGCGTGTCTGATCGGCGACGTTGCGCTGCTCGACCGGGTCTATAAGTTCGTGCCAGGGCTTCTCTCCTTCCTGATCGGCCATCTGCTGTTCGCCATCGGGGGCCTGGCCATCGGCATCATGACCGGCCGTCTCATCGTGAGCGTGGTAGTCGTTGGGATTGTCGTCGGGGCGCTCGCACCTCGGATCGTGCGAGCCAGCGGCAAGTTGGCCCCCGCAGTCGGTGCCTACCTTGTTGTGATCTCGTCGATGGCTGTCGTGATGGCGCTGACGAATCGGTGGTGGCTGACGGCCGGGGCGGCGATGTTCGTCGCATCAGACTCGGTGCTCGCCTGGAACTTGTTCGTTCACAAGCTGCGATGGGGACCGCTCGCGGTGATGGTCACCTACCACGGTGCCTTGTTCTGTCTGGTTGTCGGTCTTGGTCGCTGACCATCAGCGAGCGGTCTTCATCGCGGTCTCACAAGACGACGCCGATCTTGGTGAGCCAGTCGTACTCCTGAGCGAACATCTCGTCGGGGCATCCCCCGTGTGAGCCATCACGGGCCCCGGACGGCATCGCCCATCGCCAAC
>JANNNL010000624.1:0-7046 GCA_031398525.1 Actinomycetes bacterium
AGCAGTGCCGCCACCGACGAGCTGACCGTCACCGCACCCGGGCGACACCTGCGCTCGGCATCATCGACCGAGCGGATCGCCGGCCCTTCGGCAAGAAGTTCCCATTGTCCGCCGATTCCCCCGGCGACCGTCAGATTCAGCGAACCGGCCGAGACTCCGATGCGGGTCTCGATCGATCGGCGCGGAACCAACTCGTAGTCGCGCACTGCAGACTGAATCGCCAGCGCTGCGGCCGCGGCCGCAGCAACCGCCTCGCGAGGTCCTCCCTCCACGGCGGCCGACTCCCACAGACACAGCAACGAGTCGCCGGCGATGTCGAGCACATCGCCTCCGTACGAATGTACCAATCGGATGACCGCGTCGAGGTAGGTGGCCATCGACATGCTGAATGCCTCGAGTGCGAGGCGACCAATGCCGGTCATCGCTTCGACGTGGGCGGTAAACCCGACGATGTCGCTCAGGAGCACGGCCCCGTCAACGCTCAGCATTCCGGGAACGGCCATGCCGGATTCGAGCCGCCGCGCGAGGTGGGACGACACCGCCGACTGATCGAACGCGGGCGCAGATCTGCTCATCGAGCCGCTCCGTTGCGATTGATGTCACAACCCTTGCCCTGCGCGACGGCAAGCCGTACGGTGCGGCCCATCGTCGGCGGTGTCCAGCGATGGAGATGGGGAGAGTTATGTCGATGCGTTCGACTGTCGACGTCATTGTCGACCACCACGGACAGGTGGCACCGCCACCATTGCCGACGGGAGCTCGCGACCTGTTCAGCCTCGCACCGGGGGCGTGGGACGGACGGTCGGTCTCCCTCAACTCCCAGGTGCAGAACGCGCTCAACCTGTGGTTGCCGCTCAAGTCGCGGGCCCAGTTCCCGGCCCTTCAGGCGTTGTTGGAGGCACGAAGGGCCGACTTCCATGCGGGAGTCCTGGGCCTGCGCAACATCCACTTCGCCCGCTTCCTTCCATCATCGGACTTCTCGCAACTGATGGTGATCACTTCATTCGATGGTGATATCGAATCGTATCTCATGGACTTCGTCGGTTCGATGGCTGGCCTGTTCAACGACATCCTGCAGTACATCGCCGGAGCTCCGCCGCTCCCCGTGGAAGAACATCCTGAGCTGTTCGCCGAGTTCGTGATGCAGCACAACATGCCGGCGAAAGAGATCTCGGCGTACCCGCAGCTCACCACCCTCGAAGTGCTGCGGCTCTCGGGAATCCGAGGCAATTCCCTGTATCACCAACCGTCGCCAGGTAATCATGCGCTGCCGACCCCGAGCACGGGGAGCTTCGGCTGATGGCCCCGCTGGTGGATCTCAACGACATCCAGGGCAACATCCTGCGCGGCTACCGCCGCCTCGGCGACGTGCGGTATCTGCTGGTGTCGATCAACTCGGTCGCCGGCGGCCGCCAACTGCTCGACACGATGTTGCGGGGCACCGACGCGGTCCCGGCAGTCGAGACCGCCGCCGAGTGGGACGAACATCCGGCGGCGTGCGTCAATGTCTCGCTGACGTATCCCGGACTCCAAGCCCTCGGCGTCTCCGAGGTCGCCCTCCAGGGCTTTCCGGCGGCGTTCCAACAGGGCTCTGCGGCTCGCTCGACAGCATCTGCCGACGAAACCGACGCCCCGTGGTTCGGGGTCGGGATTGGCGACATCGGTGACAGCGCTCCTGAGAACTGGGTCATTGGTGGTCCGAACAACCCGGTCGTTCATGTAGTCATCTCGGTCTTCACCGATGAGGCGACGGTCCCGGCTCGTGAGTCGGTATCGGCCGGGCTGCGAGACGTATTCACCGCATGCGCGGTCACCGAGATCGCCGTCCGCGACGGCAGTACGTTCCCCGATGGCGCGGTGCACTTCGGCTATCGCGACGGTATCGCCCAACCCCAGGTCGCAGGGCGGCCGGGGCCGCGGCGACCTGACATGCAGCCCGATGCGCTCACCGGCGACTTCCTCCTCGGGCGCGGCTTTCGCAACACGTTCCAGGGCAACTATCTCGGGGCGATCCCCGCCGCGCTCGGCGACAACGGCACATACATGGCATTTCGCATCCTCAGCCAGGACGTGCGGGCCTTCGAAGAATTCATCCGTCGTACCGGCGCCCGGTTCGACATGGAGCCTGAACTCGTTGCCGCCAAGATGGTCGGCCGCTGGCGCAATGGGGTGCCGCTGTCAGTGTCGCCGAACGACGATCTCGCCCCCCTCACCGACGGCCAACTCAACGCGTTCGACCACGGGACGACGATCGATCACCCCACCAATTTCGATGACTCCGACGGCGCGCGATGCCCGTTCGGGGCCCATATCCGCCGGATGAACCCCCGCGGCGGCCCGGTGATCGGCATCCAACACAACCGGCGGATCATTCGCCGCGGGGTGCCCTACGGCCCGAAGTTCGACTACGACCCAGCGGTTCCCGACGATGGCGCCGAACGCGGTTTGCTCGGTGCGTTCATCTGCGGGGACCTGGTTGCGCAGTTCGAGTTCCTCCAGAAGGTGTGGGCCAACATGGACATCTCGGCCCCGATGTTGCGCGGTTCGCGCGACCCGCTTGTCGGGTGGCAACCCGACGGTGGCGGCCGGTTCTCGATCCCGACGGGCGACTCGCGCGGGGTTCTCACCTCGCATGACGTTCCCCGGTTGGTCACCACCCGCGGCAGCCTGTATCTGTTCATGCCCGGGATCGGTGGGCTTCGAACCCTGGCCACCGGCGGGGCGTAGGTCGATGAGCGGCATCAACGAGGCCTTGGGCGCCCAGCTCGCCGGGCTCCTCGCCACGGCCGACGCGACAACGGTGCCGAGCGGTGTGCTGCTCTGGTTCGGCACGACTGACCTCCCCGACGGTGCCTCGCCCGCAGCTGGCGTTGTGACCGGGGAAGACTGGTCGGCCACGTACCTGCGATTGATGGGCGGGGATCTCGCCCGACGTCTGACCCCGCTCCCCAAGGTCCTGGCCGCGGCCGCCCAGCCGGGACAGCCGATTCCGCTGGTCATCGCCTCCGTCTCCTACGACCGACCGAAGTCCGCGGCTCGCGCCGCGGTAATGGCCGCCGCACCTACTGGTCGCGCCGCTGACCTACCGTCGACGTTGGCCGAGTCGCTCTGCCCGGCCGAGACGACGATTGTCACGGCATTGCTCGCCCCGCAATGGCTTCGTCCCATCCCGACAACCCGAGGTCGAGCGGTTCGTTTGTTCATCGACCCGGCATTGTTGATCACCAACATCGTCGACGAATCGATCACCGACATCGCCGTTGATTGGGGCGACGGATTCCAGCCGATGAGCGCAGCGTCGCCGCTTGACATCGAGGTGTCGCCGGACGTCAGCGAACTCGTGCTGGCCGTGCGGTGCACCGTCGGTTCCCGGGGCGTGCGCTACGCCCGTTGTTCGGTCGCCATCAGCGACGATCCCGTGCCTCGGGTACCCGACGAGACGTGGATGCTCACGCCCACCACTGACAACTCTGGGCGGGCGTGTGTGTTTCGGGCCGGCACCGGTGACCAGCTCTCGCGACCGGTGTTGATCGCCGAAGGTTTCCCGGGCCGGTCATCGCCGCAGCGTCTGGCCGAGACGCTCGGCCAATTCGACCTACTCGATCGCCTACGGGCCAACGGCCACGACGTGATCGCGGTCAGCTTCGACCGCGGCACCGATCTGATCCAATCCAACGCCGCCGTCATCCGCGAGGCAATTTCGACCGCACGGTCCAGGACGAGCGACCCGCTGGTCGTCGGCGGCATGAGCATGGGTGGCCTGGTTGCCCGCTATGCCCTTGCCCACATGGAGTCGACCGGCGTCGACCACGGCACCGCCGTCTACCTCAGCATCGACTCGCCTCACGGTCGCGGGGCGTACACCACGGTTGCCGGCCAGTGGATGGTCAACCACTTCACGTCGCTCTCGCCCATGTACGCCGGGTTCGCCGCCACCATTCGGACTCCAGCGAATCTCCAGTTCATCGGATTGATCGAGGCCGACGGAGCGGTTGCGCCCGATCCGCTGCGCACGACGTTCCTCAATGACCTCCAAGCCGTCGGTGGCTATCCGTCGCGCCCGGTGAAACTCGCGGTCGCCTGTGGACACGGTTGGGGCAACCCGGTGCCACCGCCGACTGAACCGGTGTTGCGTTGGTCCTGCGACGGGATCGCCGATATCACCCTGTCCCCGATGCCCGTGGGCGCTGCCGTCGAGATTGCCGGCGGGGCAATGCTTGCGGCACCGACGGCCCGGCCCGAACCGCTGGTCGTTTCGTCGGATGTCTGTTGGGAGACCGTGCCCGGGGCCCTCAACGTGTTGAACTCCCAGGTCTTTGACGTCGTCCGCTCAATCGTCGGTTCCACCTCGTCGGATGCCGGCGGACGGATCACGACGACGCTGGGGACAAGTTCGTCGATGCCGACGGTCAGCGCCCTCGACCTCGAGATCGACCCGAACTCGCCGGTGCCGCCCCCCGGGACCGGTGCCTCGCCGTTCGACGACTACGTGTGCGGCGGCACCAACCTGATCCACCTCGAACTCTCCGCCGAGATGGTCGATTGGATCGTCGACCGCATTGAACGGCACCAGCCGCTCTCCCCGTCGAGCCTGGCTTCGACCACCACCGACCGCTCCCAGACACCCCGCCCCGCTTCCAGATATCACGAGGACCGACCATGACCAGCACCACATCCGTGGCCGTCGGGCCAATCGACCCGACGACGTTCAACCCGAACGATCCGGCATTCATCGCGGACCCGTACCCGACGTTCGCCTGGTTCCGCGAGCACCTGCCGGTCGCGTCGATCAGCCTGGTACCAGGCAAGGTGCCTCCGGCATATTGGGTGTTTTCCAACGTCGACGTACGTCGGGTGCTGGAGGAAACCGACACCTTCCTGAAGCGGGCGAGCGGCCCGGGCTCACCGCCCAGCGGCCCGATTCCGCCAGTGTTCGGCACGCTCGGCGCTCTGCCACCCGGATTGTTGTCGAGCGATCCGCCACGGCATGCCGAGGTGCGCGGCGCGGTCGAGCCCAGCTTCACGTCGGCGATCGCCGACGCCGCCGCCCTCGCCGAACACGCCGTCGAACAAACGCTGGCCACCTTGGCCCAAACGCGGCGAATCGAGTTGATCCACGACTTTGCCCTTCCCGTGCCCTCGATGGTGTTGGCCCAAGTTCTCGGCCTGCCCGTGACCGATCTCACGGTTCTCAGCAGCTGGGTCCAGGCCGTGGCGACGTCGCACAACATCACGCAGCCCGCGTCGGTCCTCGGCATGGGGGCGACGTGTGCGATGGCGATGCGCACCTATTACGACGGCCTGATCGTCGAGAACTCCCGCCAGTCGGGGGGCGGAATGCTCGCGGGGGTTTGCGAACACGTTGACCACGGTCTCGACCGTCGCGATGTGCAATCGATCATGTCCGACATGCTCATCGCCGGTTTTCTCACCACGACGTATCTCATCTCGACCGGAATCCGCACGCTGCTCGCCCACCCCGAACAGGCCGAGGCGGTCCGCAACGACCCGACACTGCTCGCCGGAGCCGTCGAGGAAATGTTGCGGTTCGATGCTCCGGCTCAGCTGCTCGATCGGCAGGTCGGCGTGCCCACGATCATCGGCGGCGTCGCGATGCAACCGGGTGCGCGAGTGGTCGCCGCGGTTGGATCGGCGAACCGCGACGCCGCGGCGTTCGAGAATCCCGACTGCTTCGATATCCATCGCATCGACACGACGCACTTCGGATTCGGCGACGGAATCCACCACTGCATCGGCGCACCGCTGGCCCGCATAGTCGCTCCCGCGGCAATTGCGGGGCTGTTACGCCTGGACAACCTGCGAATCAACGGCATCGAGCAATGGCAGCCCGACCCCTACTTGCGGGGATTCACCAGCCTGCCAATGGCCTACGGCGCATAGCTCCTCGCTGAGCCCTCGCGGCATCCGCTCAGAACAGCGTCGCCGGGGCCTCATTCTCGGCTGCGACCTCGACGGTCGGACGGTCAAACGGGCCCTTCGCCGCCACGACCGCCAGGGCGTCGACCAGGTCGTTCATCCGGTTGCCGGAGTGCCCTTTGACCCACGTAAAGGTCACGTCGCCGCGGGCGCGGACCAGATCGATCAGCGGCTCCCACAGGTCGCGATTGGCCACGGGCTGCTTCTGGGAGTTCTTCCAGCCCCGGGCCAGCCAGCCACGCCACCAATAGTCACGGAAGCAGTTGACGACGTACGTCGAGTCAGAGACGATCTCGACCGGACCCTCGATCACCCGTAGCGCTTCGAGGACGGCTTGCACCTCCATCCGTTGGTTGGTTGAATGCCGCGCCCCACCCGACCCGCACGTCTCACCCGCAGGAGCGACGGCCCACGCCCAACCTCCCGGCCCGGGGTTGCCCTGACACGCACCGTCTGTGTAGACCACTGTCACCATCGCCACCACGGTATCGGGGGGAGTCCGAACGGAATCGACGGAAAGCCGTGCGAGAATGACGACCTATGATTTTTGACGGATTCGTCCATCAGCTGCCCGACACCGATCCCACAGAAACCGTCGAATGGCTCGACAGCCTCGATGCGGTGATCGAAACGCACGGCAAGACCCGCGCTCGGTTCCTCCTCTCCAAGTTGTTGGAGCGAGCCCGCGAGTCGCAGGTGAGCTTCCCGGCGACGGTGTCCACCCCGTATGTGAACACGATCCCGCGCGAGAGCGAGCCGTGGTTCCCTGGTGATGAGCATCTGGAGCGCCGCATCCGGGCATACATCCGCTGGAACGCGGCGGCGATGGTGGTCAATGCCAACAAGCACGCCGAAGGAATCGGTGGTCATCTCGCTACCTTCGCCAGCTCGGCCAGCCTGTACGAGATCGGCTTCAACCACTTCTTCCGGGGCAAGGAAGACGGCCAAGCCGGCGACCACATCCTGTTCCAGGGGCATGCTGCTCCCGGCATCTACGCCCGCGCCTACCTCGAAGGTCGCCTGACCGACGACGATCTCGATCACTTCCGCCGCGAAATCGGCCGACCCGGCCAGGGTCTGTCGAGCTACCCCCACCCGCGGTTGATGCC
>JANNNL010000659.1:0-12188 GCA_031398525.1 Actinomycetes bacterium
CGAGTTGTACACGCCGATGCCCAAGCGGGAGTACGGCTACTACGTGTTGCCCTTCTTGATGGGCGACCGATTCGTCGGGCGGGCCGACCTGAAGGCCGATCGTCACGCGGGAGTTCTGTTGGTCCAGGGGGTCTATTGCGAGGTCGACATCGCCCCCGCGGGTCGCGGCGCAATCGCCGAGGCGATGGCTGGCGAACTGACCGCGATGGCCGCGTGGTTGCAGCTCGAACGGGTCGGGGTGACCGGTCGCGGGGACCTCGCCGGGGCGGTGCAAGCGGCACTTGCCGGGTGAACGCGCCCCGATAGCCTGGGCGCGGTGAAGCCGCTTATCGCCGTCGCCGGTCGTATCGGAGCCCCCGGCAAGGTGTCGCGCAGCCCGGTTGCGTTCGCCGCTCGGCCGTACCTCGACGCGGTGATGCGCGCCGGAGGTGAGCCCGTGGTGCTCGCCCCACGCGAGCTCGACCATCACTCGGCTCTCGGCTTGTTGCGGCGATTCGACGGCCTGGTGTTGATGGGTGGTTCCGACGTCGACCCCGACCTCTACGGGCAATCGCCTCACGCGACCACCTACGGCGTCAACCGGGAGAACGACGAGATTGAGATAGCGCTGGCCCGTGCTGGCGTCGAGTTGGAGCTGCCGACGCTGGCGATCTGCCGAGGCATGCAGGTGGCGACCGTGGCCTTCGGTGGCACGTTGCATCAGCACCTCGGCGATTTGCCCGACATTATTGAGCACGGTCCGTTGGGGTTTCCGGCGCCGCCCGACGGTATCGGTCACGAGATCGTCATCGAGCCCGGTTGCCGACTGGCCAAGGCCCTCGGAACAGAACGATTTGACGGGGCGTCGTATCACCATCAAGCAGTCGACCGGATGGGCGACGGGTTCCGGGTCGTCGGCTCGGCATCCGACGGGGTGATCGAAGCGATCGAGCACGAGATCGGCTGGTTTATCGGGGTGCAGTGGCACCCGGAGGACACCGCGGCCGACGACCCGGTCCAGCAGCAGTTGTACAACTCCTTTGTCGAGCAGTCGACGGCATAGGCCCAGGGGGGTTGGTCCGCGGCGCGGGGTCGAACTGCGTCGCCTCACCGACGGGTACGCTCACCCGTCATGGCCGACGACGCGCTCAACGCGAACGACCCCGACGAGGTGACCGGGACTCGGCTGCCGCGCTGGGTGCCGCTGGCCATTCTGATTTTCTGGGCCGGTTACATAGGCAGCCTTGTTTTCCGGTGGGGGTTCTCGCGGCTGGCCAGCCTGCTGTTGCTTTTGTTGGTCTCGCTGTTTCTCTCGTTTGCAATCGAGCCGGGGGTCAACCGACTCGCCGAGCGGGGGTGGCGACGCGGTCGGGCGACGTCGTTGATCATTCTCGTATCGCTGATCGTCGCCGGGCTGTTTCTGGGTGCCATTGGAACCCTCGTTGGCGGCCAGATCGCCGACTTGCTGCAGAACACTGAACAGTACGTTCAGCGGATTGTGAGCTTCCTCAATGACAACTTCTCGACGAACATCAATCCGAATGCGGTCATCGCCGACATCAACGCCGAAGACGGCGGATTCCAACGGTTCATCGACTCACAGCGCGATGACGCCCTGAGGCTGTCGGCAGCGGCGGTAGGTGGCCTGTTCCAAGTGTTCTCGGCGCTGTTATTCACGTTCTACCTGGTGGCCGATGGTCCCAAACTGCGTCGGCTGATTTGCAGCCGTTTACAGCCGAATCGACAGGTGACGGTATTGAAGACCTGGGAACTGGCCATCGAGAAGACCGGCGGATATCTGTACTCCCGGGCGTTGCTCGCCGGCCTGTCGTCGCTGTTCCACTGGATTGCATTCACCGCGCTCGGAGTACCGGCCCCCGTCGCCCTCGCCTTGTGGGTGGGCATCATCTCGCAGTTCATCCCGGTCGTTGGTACGTACATCGCCGGAGTGCTGCCGGTGGTCATCACCCTGGTCAACCCCGGAAGTAGCCCGCTGCGAGCGTTGCTGGCGTTCGGGGTCATCATGGTGTATCAGCAGGTCGAGAACTATTTCTTCGCCCCGAAGATCACGGCCCGCACCATGGAACTGCATCCGGCAGTGGCGTTTGGTTCGGCGTTGGCCGGGGCCGCATTGCTCGGGCCGATCGGGGCGATTCTGGCGTTGCCGGCGTCGGCGATGGCCCAGGCAATCTTTGGTGAGATGGGCGGGCGGCACCGGGTGGTGAACAGTCCGTTGACGTCGGTGGAGCCCCGCCGTCGAACTCGCCGCGTGCGACGCAGGGAGCGAACGAGTGAGTGAGACGCCGGGCCACGAGCTGATCGCGGTGACGACTCGCAACGGTGTCGACGAGTCGTATCACTATGGATCGGTGGTCGTGCTCGGCCCGTCGGGCGAGGTGGAGTTTGCGGTCGGCAACCCCGACATTGAGATCTACGGTCGCTCGTCGAACAAGCCGATGCAGGCCGTGGCGATGGTGCGCGCCGGCCTCGATGTGCCCTCTGCGCTGCTCGCTCTGGTCTGCGCCAGTCACTCGGGGACCACGCATCACCTCGATGGGGTGCGGGCCTTGTTGACGATCGGCGGGTTCGATGATGGCGCGCTGGCGAACACGGCGGACTATCCGCTTGACGATGAGGCCGCTCAAGATGTCCTGCGAGCCGACGGGCCGAAGACCGCGCTGCACATGAACTGTTCAGGGAAACACGCCGGGATGCTGGTGACGTGTCGCCACAACCGCTGGGCATCTGATGCGTCGTACTTGTCGCCCGATCATCCGTTGCAGAGGCGGATTACCGACACGATCGACGAACTCGCCGAGGCCGACCACACCCACATCGGAGTCGACGGGTGCGGGGCCCCCGCTCATGTACTCGCCTTGTCGGGGTTGGCCCGCGCCTTTCGAACGATCGCCGTCGGTGGCTCGGTCGCCGATCGAGCGGTGTTCGTCGCGATGACCACCAATCCGTTCAACGTCGGCGGCCCGGATCGCGACGTGACCGGATTCATGGAGGCGATTCCGGGCCTCATGGCCAAGGATGGTGCGGAAGGGGTCTATGCCGCGGCGCTACCTGATGGTCGGGCGGTCGCGTTGAAGGTCGCCGACGGCGGCGACCGAGCGCGTCCGTCGGTGTTGGCCGCTGCGTTAGCCGGGCTGGGCGTCGACGTGATGCCGGCCCGAGCGGCGTGGGCAGTACCGATCAACGGGCACGGGCGGCCGGTAGGGGTCGTCCGCCCGTCACAGGCGCTGGCGGCATGGTCAGGAATGACGTGGTGATCCCGTTCGTTGCGCCGATCGAACCGGTCTACGGGGTCGCGGAGCAGATGTCACCGCTGATCCGGCGGGTTGTGGCAGAGAACCCGTCGAAGTACACGTACCGGGGAACTGGCACCTACATCATCGGTCGCGGGGAGGTTGCTGTGATTGACCCGGGCCCGATGCTCGACTCGCACCAGTCGGCCTTGACCGCCGCGTTGGTGGGTTCGACGGTGACGGCCATTCTGGTGACCCATTGCCACGCCGACCATTCGCCCCTCGCCGCATGGCTGCAGTCGGTGAGTGGGGCACCCACGTACGCGTTCGGTCCGCATGGCGCGATCGACGATCCGGACGACGAGTCTCCCGATGATCCGCCCGCGGACCCCGAGGCGACCCGCGAGTCGGTGGATTCGGTGTTTGTCCCCGATATCGCCCTCGCCGACGGTGCGTTCGTGCACGGCTCCGGGTGGACCGTCGAGGCGGTGCATACGCCCGGACACACGTCGAACCACCTGTGTTTCGCGTTGGCCGATGAGCGGGCGTTGTTCACCGGTGATCACGTGATGGGCTGGAGCACCACGGTGGTCTCACCGCCCGATGGGGATATGCGGGCGTACTGCGCATCGCTACGCAAACTGCAAAGTCGGGTTGGCGACCAGGTCTACTACCCAACCCACGGTGGGCCGATCCCCCAGCCGCGACCGTTCGTCGATGCATATCTGGCGCACCGATTGGAGCGCGAAGCCCAGGTGCTCAACCTCGTTCGCGACGGTGTCGGCGAGGTCCGCGACATCGTCAGCATCCTCTACGTCGACGTCCGCGAGGAACTCCACCGCGCCGCGGGCCGCAGCGTGTACTCCCATCTGCGCAAGCTCATCGACGACGGTCATGTGGTGGTTGCGGGGGACGGTACGCCCAGGCTTCGAGCCACATTCCGACCCGTCTGACGGCGGGCCGTACTCGAGAATTGCACCTCGGTGCGAATCGCAGTCGATAAATCGCTCGCCGACCGCCTACGATGTCGGCCGCTGGGCTGCTAGCTCAATGGTAGAGCATCGGACTTTTAATCCGCTGGTTCTGGGTTCGAGCCCCAGGCGGCCCACCAGCTAGATGGCACTTTTCGATTGAGAGGTGTCGACTTCATCCCACGGAAAGCCCACGAGCGGGCGGCACGCCATGGTGGTCAGCGATGCTCGGTGCGAGGCTTGACGACGGTCTGGTGCCTTGGTCGGGGGGTGAGAGGCGTCGGTTCATCGTCGCGGCCTATCGGGGTTCGTGAGGGCGGAGCCGTGTCGAGCGCCGAACGTTCCAGGCGAGGTAGATGAGCGGGAGTTGGAGCGGGAGTCGGCCGTAGGCCAGGGCCCGTTCGCCCACCGACCGGTCGCTCCAGTCAAAGGCCATTTTGAAGTTGGCGGGCCACACGGCGAGGAATAGCAGGCCAGCCAAGGTCGCTCCGACGCGCCGTGTTCGGGGAACGATCACCATTGCCCCGACGCCAATCTCGGCCGCGCCGCTGACGAGGGTCCACAGGCGTTGGCTGCCGGGGAGCGACTCGGGGACGATCTCGTCGAAGAAGCCTGGAGTCACGAAGTGCATCACGCCGGCCGCGATCAGGAGTGTCGCGAGGCCTGCCGTGGAGGTGAGCCACGCGGGTCGTTTCATAGCGCTCATGATCGACGGATCGGTCGTTGGCGGGCGAGGCCGCGGGGCCATGCGCCTTCCGGAGTGAGGCGGACTCGGGGACGGCTGACGCGGTGGCCGCGCATCAATGCCAAGGCGGCGGCTTCGATGTGGTCCTCACTCAGCAGCACCAGGTTGGCCGCATTGCCGAGGGGAACGAAGCTGTCCTTGCTGGCGACGCGTGAGATCACCCCGTCGAACCCGCGCTCCACCAGTCCCGTTACGATGCCTTCGCCGACGCCACCGGAGCGGCGGGTCTCGTCGGCAATCAGCACCCGGCCGGTCGCCGCAGCATGTTCGAGCACGGAATCGTGGGGGAGCGGCGCCAACCAACGAAGGTCGACGACTCGACTTTGTATGCCGTGCGTTTCCTCCAGTTGCCGTGCGACGCGCAGGCTCATGTGCAGCCCGTTTGCCCAGCTCACGATGGTCAGGTCTCGTCCGGAACCGTAGACGCGCGGCGACCCGATCGGAATGTGCACCCCGTCGTCAACCTCGGTCCACAGACCGTCGCCGGGCTCGTGCAACTCAGTGGTGTGATAGCGGGCGATCGGCTCCAGGAATATGCCCACGGTTCCGTCCACCTGCGCAGCAGCAACGAGGGTGCGCAACATGCCCGCGGCGTCGCCGGCGCGGGCGGGCGAGGCGACCACGATGCCGGGAATGTCGCGCAGCACCCCAACCGCGTTGTCGTTGTGGAAGTGGCCGCCGAACCCCTTCTGGTAGCCGTAGCCGGCAATGCGAATGACCATGCCGTTGCGATACGCGCCTTGGGAGAAGAACGACAGTGTCGCCGCTTCACCCCGCAGCTGATCCTCGGCGTTGTGCAGGTAGGCAAGGTACTGGATCTCGGGAATCGGAATCAGGCCGCTCACCGCCGCGCCGAGCGCCAGCCCCAGAATCGATTGCTCGTCGAGAATCGTGTCGAAGACGCGCTCGGCGCCGTACTTCGCGGCCAAGCCCTTCGTCACGCCGTACACCCCGCCCTTGGTGCCGACATCTTCGCCGAACACCACGACCCCGGGGTTGACCGTCAGTACTTCCGCCAACGTCGCGTTGATCGATTGAGCCAAGGTTCGAGGCGTCGGAGCCGGGGCGGGCACCACCGAGGGCGGCATAGCGCGAGCCACACCCAGCGCAACCATGTCGGGTTGACGCGGCGCGAGTGGAGCCATCACCTGTTCGGCCGTTGTCAGTTCCGGTCGGTCGAGGAGTTCGACCGCCCGAGTGCGCACCGTCTCGCCGATCTGTCGATACCGCTCGATGATCGCCGTTGGCGCGACGCCCGCCGCGGCGAGCGCCTGCGCCGTGCCGAGGATCGGGTCGAGCGCGAACGAGGCGCGGATCTCGTCGCCCGACCGGTAGCCGAGTTCGGCATCGCTGCCCGCGTGCCCGAGGTAGCGCACGGTCCGCAGGTGCAGAAACGCCGGCCGGCGATGGGTGCGGACCCACTCGGCGACCGCCCCGGTCTGATCGAGCACTGCCGGGACCTCGTGCCCATCGACGCCGACGTAGTGCAGACCGGGCCGCGATCCGTAGGCCGCCTCGATCCAACCCGCCGGAGTCCGCACGCTGATCCCGATGCCGTTGTCCTCACAGACGAACAGCAACGGCAGGTCGAGCCCCGAGTGGGCCGCGTGCGCCGCCGCATTGATCGCCCCGGCGGCGGTCGAATGGTTCGCCGAGGCGTCGCCGAACGAGCACACAGTCACTGCATCCGCCGGCCAGTCGAGAGTCAGCCCAAGGTTGCGGCCCCGGGCGATGGCGGCGGCGACACCGAACGCCCGTGGCAGGTGAGATGCGATCGTCGAGGTTTGGGGAATGACGGCCAGGGCATGGTGGCCGAACACTTTGTGGCGGCCGCCGGCGATCGGCTCATCGGCCGCAGCGAGCATCCCGAGGATCACGTCGTCGACGGGTCGGTGTCCGGGAACCTGATGGGCACGAGCGACATAGAACCCACCCGACCGGTAGTGCAGCAGCGCTGGATCGGTCGGGCGCAGCGCCATCGCCACGGCCGCGTTGGCCTCATGGCCTGCGGACCCGATGGTGTAGTAACCCCGCCCATGGCCGGAGCGCAGCCAGCGGGCGACCATGTCGATGTGTCGACTGGTCACCTGCGCCTCGAACAGTTGCCACAGGCGAGTGGTTGTCGCGTCGTCGACGATGGGGGCGGTCACAAGCGGCGGGGGAGGGGGCGGGCCCCCAGGGCAACCAGGAGCGACAGCAGCGCCGACGGTCAACGGCGGGAGCCATGCAATGGCGTTGAGCAGGGCAGATTCGAGCGCGACCGGAGTGGACGGATCGTTCGAACTCGTGGCCGAAGCCACCATTGGTCTCGACGACAGACTCACAACTCCACCATCTGGCCACGCCCGGCCGCAATCGCCGCTTCGTAGACCATCCGAGCCGCGATCAGATCCTCGGCCGCATGGCCCATCGATCGGTACACCGTGATCTCGCGGTCATCGACCCGACCGGGACGCACGCCGAGGACGACCTCCCCGATCTCGGCGGCCACCTGCGGGTCGAGCCCGGCCAACTCGACACAACCCGCCGGGGCCGGCGCGAACGCCATCCGGCTCTCGACCATCAGCCGCGAATTCGCCGCCAACTCGACCGGCATCTCATGGCCGGGTGGGGCGAAACCAACCGAGGTGACATGCGTGCCGGGGGAGAGCCACGAAGCGTTGATGACCGGGCTGGTCGCCGACGTGCACAGGCTGACGATGTCGGCCCCCCGCACCGCCTCGTGCGCGTCGACCGCGACGCGGGCCGCCGGATGCGTCGCGGCGATTGCCGATGCATGGGCGGCGGTGGGGGAGTACACGCGGATGTCGTTGAGCGGGCGCACCTTGGGCATGAACTCCAGGTGGGCATGCGCCTGCACTCCGCCGCCGATGACCGCCAGCACCCGGGCGTCGTCGCGGGCCGCCAGCCGCGCCGACAATGCGGCGGCCGCCGCTGTGCGCATTGTGGTGATGTGAGTGCCGTCCATGATTGCGATCGGGACTCCGGTATCGGCATCGGCCAGGTAGATCATCGCGATATGCGACGGCAGTCCGAGGGCGCTATTGCCGTGATACACGCTGACCAGTTTCACCCCGACCGGCAGCCCGGGCCCCCACGCCGGCATCGCCAGCACTGCACCATGCTCCGTCGACACCATGTTGCGCGGCGGCACGTTCATCTGTCCACTCGAAAGCGCGGCGAAGCCGCCAGCCAACCGATCGATGAGGGCATCGGTATCGAGCAGTTCGATCACATCGCGCTGGGGAAGGACGAGCACGTCCACGGAGTCTCCTTATTGTGATTCAGGCTACGGGTCGCACCAATCGTGCGGCGAGCAGGTCGGGGTCGTACATTGACAGGCCGATGGAACAGCTTCCCACGACGGAGGCCCTACGGGGCCGGGTTCTTGCCGCACTCCGGCGTTGTGGTGTCGGGATCAAGCTTGATGAATCGGGCGACATCGCCGCCCGCACACCGATCACCGGTGGTGAAATCGGGCGTCTCGTGGGTCATGACGCCGCCGACGTCGACGACGCGGTGCACCGTGCGGCAGTCGCCTTCGCCGTCTGGCGGACCACTCCGGCTCCGTTCCGTGGGGAGCTCATCCGCCGGCTGGCCGACACGTTGCGCGCTCATCAGGACGACCTTGCCGAAATAGTCTCGATCGAAGCCGGGAAGATTCGCTCCGAGGGCCTCGGCGAGGTCCAGGAGATGATCAACGTCTGTGACTTTGCCAGTGGTCTGTCGCGTCAGCTTGACGGCCGCACGATTGCTTCCGAACATCGCGGTCACCGCTTGATGGAAACGTGGCATCCGCTGGGCCCGTGTGCGGTGATCACCCCGTTTGATCTGCCCGTGGCCGTGTGGTCGTGGAACACGGCCCTCGCCGTGATCTGTGGCGACCCGGTGATCTGGAAGCCCAGTGAGCGGACTCCGATCTCCGCCCTTACCTGCGACGCCTTGTTCGCCAAGGTCGCCAACGAGATGGGTGTACCGGCCGACCTCTGCCAGGTGATCTTGGGTGGCCGCAACGTCGGCCAGGTGCTCGTTGATCATCCGGGAATCCCGTTGGTCAGCGCGACCGGGTCGACCGCGATGGGTCGAATTGTCGCCCCGAGGGTGGCGGCTCGGTTCGGTCGTTCGATCCTTGAGCTGGGTGGCAACAACGCGGCAATTGTCACGCCGAGCGCCGATCTGAACCGGGCGCTCCCCGGCATCGTGTCGTCGGCGACCGGGACCGCCGGACAGCGGTGTACGTCGTTGCGTCGCCTGATCGTTCACCGTTCCATCCTCGATGAAATGGTGTCGCGCCTGGTCACGGCATATCGCTCGTTGTCTGTCGGAGATCCGTTGCAGCCAGGCACGCTCGTCGGGCCGCTCATCGATCGTGGCGCGTACGACGCGATGGTCAATGCGCTGACTGCGGCGCGGACCGAGGGTGGAGACGTGATCATCGGTGGCGACCGAGTCGACAATGAGCGCCCAGACGGATTTTACGTCCACCCGACGATCGTGGTCGTGCCCAGTCAGACTCCGGTTGTTGCCGCCGAGACGCTTGCCCCGATCTTGTATGTGATGCCGTACGACACGTTCGAGGAGGCGATCGCCATCCACAACGGGGTCGCCCAGGGTCTGGCGTCGTCGATCTACACCACCGATATGCGCGAGGCCGAGCGGTTCATGTCGTCGGCCGGTTCCGATTGTGGCATCGCCAACGTCAACCTCAGCCCCGGCCGGGCCGAGATCGGTGGTGCATTCGGCGGCGAGAAGGAGACCGGTGGGGGTCGGGAGTGGGGCTCCGATGCGTGGAAGGCATACATGCGCCGGGCCACGAACACGATCAACTACTCCGACGAGTAGTCCGGTGCTCTGGCGTTGACCTGTTCAGGTAGTCGCCTATCGGTGCTCGCTCCAACGACGGTTCGCTAGCCTGCGCCTCATGACTCCCGCCGATACCGACCCTCGAACCGCATTCACGCGGTTGGTTGCTGCGGCCCAATCGGGCGAACTTGATTCAATCTGCGAACGTCATGGCGTGAGTGTGATGTCGGCCTTCGGCAGCGCCACAAGCGAGTCGACGCTGCGGCCGCCCGACGACCTCGATATCGGCGTGAGCTTCGTCGACCGACGGCACGGTCGTCGAAGCCGGCTCGTCCTGTGGGATGACCTGGTCGAACTCACCGGTTGCGAAGCCATCGATCTGGTCATGCTCGATGTCGATGACCCGGTACTCCGGTCCGAAGCGCTCACCGGTTTCGGGCTGTACGAGAACGTCCGCGGCGCATTCGCAGAGGCGCAGATCGCGGCGGTTGGTGAACGCCGCGATACGGCTCACCTTCGGCGAATGAACCTGGAGCTGATGGCCCGATGATGCCGATGCGGCCCAGCAATGATTCCGTCGAACGGCGGCTTGCCCATCAGCGCGATCTATTGACAGAGTTGACCGGGCTCCACATCGAATCTGCCGAGCAGTTGCGGTCCGAGGCGGTGGTTCGCGCGGCGACCGAACGAATGATCCAGGCGCTCGTCGACCTCGCTATCGATATCAACAGCCACATCGCGTCCAGCGTGCTGGGTCGCGCTCCGGCGACCGGTCGCGAGTCGTTCGATCTACTCGCCGAGTCTGGGGTGATCACCGTAGAGCTTGCCCAGCGACTGAAACCATCGGTCGGACTCCGCAATGTCCTCGTTCATCTCTACGCCGACATCGACGTCGAGATCGTTGCTGACTCCGTTGCGGAGATCCTCGAGCACTACGGAGAATACGTCCGAGCTGTTGCCCGCTGGATGATGCGCGTGTCGAGCTGAGTGCCTATCTCAGGCGAGTCAGTCGACGCGGCGAAGGACGCGTAGTGAGCCGGTTGCCGAGGTCAGCTTGAATCGACCGCTTTCGAGGGCGGGAAGGAAGATCTGCTCGTAGGGCGGGCGTCCGCCGTCGGCTGGGTCGGGAAAGACATCGTGGATCGCCAACGTGCCGCCGATGGCGACGTGGGGGGTCCAGCCTTCGTAGTCGGCGCGGGCGGGCTCGACGCCGTGGCCACCGTCGATGAAGCAGAAGGCCAACGGCGTGGCCCAGTGCCGGGCGACCAGCGGGGATGGCCCGATGACGGCGACAACCACGTCTTCTAATCCGGCGTCGTGGATGGTGTCGCGAAAGCGCGGCAGCGTGTCCATCTTGCCGGTGCGGGCGTCGACGAGCGAGGTGTCGTGCCACTCCCAACCGGCCTGGTTCTCCTCCGACCCGCGGTGGTGATCCACGGCGTAGACGACGGCATTCAACCGGCGGGCCGCGGCCCCGAGCCAGACGGTCGATCGGCCGCAGTACGAGCCGACTTCCAACAGCGGCAATCCGGGGCAGGCGCCCCCGGCGGCTACTGCGGCGTCGTGGAGCGCGTCGCCCTCGTCAGGGGGCATGAAACCGGTGGCAGCGAGCGCGTGGGCGCGCAGCGTCGCATCGATCACCAGGTGTCCCAGTGGATGATCGAGTCGGGCTCAGGCCGAGCGGCCGGCTTGAAGTCGGTGCCAACGGTGTAAGCGAGCGGCGATAGGCACACCTGCTGGACGGCGTCGAAGGGGATGCCGAGCACGTCGGCGGCCTGCTGCTCCATCATCAGGTGGACCGTCGTCCACGAGGTGCCCAGCCCGCGGGCGCGCGCCGCGAGCATGAAACTCCAGGTGGCGGGCAAGATGTTGGCCATCAGCGACGACGCCATCATCCCCGGTGCGCCATCGGTGCGGGCCCCGGCGGCCGAGCAGGCGATGACCAACGCCGGAGCGTCGCCCATCTTGTCGCCGAGGAAGTCGGCCGAGGTGGCGACGCGTGCCTGCTGAGCGTTGCCTTCGTCTGACCCCTTGTCGATCGAGCCGACGTACACGCCGTCCATCGTCTTGTAGATCTCGTAGCACTGGCGGTAGATCTCACCGATCGCGGCGCGCTTGGCTGCGTCCCGCACGATCACGAACTGCATCGTCGGGTTGTTCGACCCCGATGGCGCCTGCTGGGCGGCGGCGACGCACTCGCGAATCAGCTCATCGGGAACCGGCCGATCGAAGTCGAGCCGCTTACGGACAGCGCGGGTTGTCGAGAGCAACTCATCGGGATTGAGCGGAAGCAAGGCCATACGGGCACCATAATCGGGGATTGTGAATACCACCGTGGCCGAGCGAGCCGATTCCGTGCCCGCCTGGCGGCGACTTGGGCCTGAATTGGCCGCCCCAGTCGTGGCCGCCGCGCTGATCTTCGCCGTGGCTCTCGCCAAC
>JANNNL010000701.1:0-3504 GCA_031398525.1 Actinomycetes bacterium
GTCGCCGCATGAGACCGAACAATGCGTGACACTTTCGATCGACCCGACCGCTGTGAGTTCTTCTGTGAGCCATGCAACCAGATGATCGCCACCCACATCAACGGGTTGTTCACCAACCCACGACGCGGATCCACCCAACGAGTCTGTAGCCCCTCGTGCCGTCAAGCCGTCTACCGACGCCGCCAAGCCGGCGTCCCCGAAAACACCCCAGCCCAACGAAACGGAGGCCGAAACCGGCAACTCAAAAACGGGGGTTGACAACCGATGTCTCATGAGGAAACCTCCATCGAGTGCAGCTCATCGCCGCTGCCAAGTAGTTGGAACAAGACCGCCATCCGCACCGACACACCATTTGTCACCTGTTGCAAAATCACCGAACCGGGCAAATCCGACGGGTCAACCGCGATCTCGACCCCCCGGTTCATCGGCCCCGGATGCATCACCAGCGCATGCTCAGGCAACCGCGCCGCCCGCGCCGGGGTCAGCCCGTAGCGGTCGGTGTACTCCCGTAACGTGGGCACCAACGACTCGGTCATCCGCTCCTGTTGCATCCGCAGGAGATACAGAACATCGAGCCCGCCCACAACGTCGTCGAGGTCATGGCAGACATCGACGGGCCAGCCGCCGATGTCCGGGGGCAACAACGTCGGCGGAGCCACGATCGTGACGTACGCCCCGAGCATCGAGAACGCTTGGATGTCGCTACGGGCCACCCGAGAGTGCTTGATGTCACCAACGATGGCAATCTTCAGGCCATCGAGGCCACCCGTGCGACCGAGTGCCCGACGAATCGTGAAGCAGTCAAGCAATGCCTGGGTGGGGTGCTGATGCCAGCCGTCACCGGCGTTGACGATGCTTGCGTCGGTCCACTGACTGAGTTGCCACGGAACCCCCGATGACTTGTGGCGCACGACGAAGGCGTGGACTCCCATCGCCGACAACGTCTCAACGGTGTCGCGCAGACTCTCGCCCTTGTTCACGCTCGACGACGACGCGTTGAACGTCATCGTGTCAGCCGAGAGGCGTTTCGCTGCCGTCTCGAAGCTCAACCGGGTCCTCGTCGAGTCCTCGAAAAACAGGCTGACCACGTTCTTGCCGCGTAGCGCGGGCACCTTGGGGATCGGGCGGGCATTGACCTCGGCCATGTGTTCCGAAAGATCCATCAGCCGGATGAGCGCCGCCGCATCGAGTTCCTCGATCGACCGGAAGTGCTTCACGGCGTACTCCCGGCGGGCTGCGTGATAATCACGCCATCGGGCCCGACCTGCACGTCTTCGTCGCGGCGGGTGGGCAGATTCTTGCCAACATAGTCGGGGCGGATCGGCAACTCGCGGTGCCCGCGATCGACCACCACCGCCAGCTGGACCGCCCGGGGCCGGCCGTAATCGTTCAGTGCTTCCATCGCGGCGCGCACGGTCCGGCCGGTGAACAACACGTCGTCGACAAGCACCACGGTGGCCCCGTCGAGCGGCACCGGAATGTGAGAGGCCGATCCGGGGGTCACTGGGCGAATGCCAATGTCGTCGCGATACAGCGACACGTCAAGGCGACCAACCGGGACTGTTGCGCCGGGTTCGATCGTGGAGATCACCTCGGCTAGGCGCTCGGCGATCCATACGCCGCCTTTTTGCAGCCCGACGATGACTACGCCGGCGACGCCGCGGTTGCGTTCGAGCAACTCGTGGGCCATGCGGGTGATCCCGCGGCGAATGTCGTCGGCGGAGAGCACCTGCGTGGAGGAACGTGGGGCATGAAAAACGCCCCCGCTCGGCGAGGGCGCGTCAACAGGCTCTGGTACGGCCACGAATCATGATCTCCTCCGTTTGGGCCTCACGGGACCCGATTAACAGAACGAGTTGAGCTTACCCGGCGGACTCTGCCGGATCGCGATCTACGTCGCCAACGGGCTCGAGCACCGGTTCACGGACCGACTCGCGCTTGCGGAGGTCGCGAGCGACGGTCGACAACATGCCGTTGACGAACCGGCCCGAGTCATCGGTCGAGAACCGTTTGGCAAGCGAGACCGCTTCATCGATGACCACGGCGATCGGCACGTCGGGCCGCTTGCGCAGTTCGGTGATCGCCAAGCGCAGCACAGCGCGGTCGAGCGCCGGCATCCGTTCGATCGTCCAGCCGCGGGCGTTGGCCGAAATGATGTCATTGAGCAGGTCGTAGTCGTCGGCCACACCCTCGACAAGCAGCGTGGTGAGCGGATCTGGATCGACGATTTGGTTGGCGAGCACCTCGCGAGGCGAGATGCCTTTGACATCTGCTTCGTACAGCAGGGTCAGCGCCCGTTCACGGGCCTGGCTGAGCAGATGCTCGCCGGGCAGACGAGCGCGACGCGCCACCGATCAGACTCGCGTGATGTAGTCGCCGGACCGGGTGTCGACCTTCACCCGGTCGCCGATGTTGATGAACAGCGGGACCTGAATGACCTTGCCGGTGTTCAGCGTGGCCGGCTTGCGAGCCCCCGAGACCCGGTCACCCTGGATGCCAGGCTCCGTCTCGGCTACGGCGAGTTCCACCGAGGCGGGAATCTCGACCTGGACGATCTCGGCGCCGAACATCGACAGGACCGCCGTCATGTTTTCCATGAGGTAGTTCGCTGCGTCACCGAGCGCCGTTGGATTAACCGTCATCTGGTCGTAGGTGTCGGTGTCCATGAAGATGTAGTCGTCGCCGTCGCGATACAGGAACTGCATGTCGCGCTTGTCGACGATGGCCTGCTCGACCTTGATCCCGGCGTTGAACGTGCGGTCGATCACCGCGCCGGTCCGGACGTTGCGGATCTTGGTACGGACGAACGCACCGCCCTTGCCGGGCTTGACATGCTGAAACTCGACGACGGAGAACAAACCGTTGTCGAGTTCGAGGGTCATGCCGGTCTTGAAGTCGTTCGTCGAGATCGAGGGCATCGCGAATGTTCCTTGTCGAAGGGGTCGAGGTCGCAGGGACTCGGGGCTTCAGCAGGCGTGCCGGGCGCCCGGAGGGCTCCGCCACGATAGCGGGCCACAGCGCTCATTCGCCCGTTCCGACTCAGGCGATCGACGAAAGGCCCAGCTTGCGGACAATCGCCTCGATGCCAAGTTCGTAGCCGTGGATCCCGAATCCCATGATCGACCCCGTCGCCACCGGAGCAACGACCGACGTGTGCCGCCATGCCTCACGGGCGTTCGGGTTGGAGATGTGCACCTCGACGATCGGGCCGCTGAACGCGGCCAGCGCATCGTGGATCGCCCAGGCATAGTGGGTGAACGCCCCCGGGTTGATCAGGATCGCATCGACACGATTTCGAGCACCATGGATCGCATCGATCAACACGCCCTCATGATTCGACTGCACGGACTCGACGGTCACGCCGTATCGGGCCGCCACGGTCTGAGTCAGCGCCTCATAGTCGGCCTGCGTCGCTGTGCCGTAGATATGCGGCTCACGCTGGCCGAGCAAGTTCTGGTTCGGACCTTTAAGCAGCATAATTGTCGTCACAGGTGTGTCGTTTAT
>JANNNL010000714.1:0-5969 GCA_031398525.1 Actinomycetes bacterium
CCCGCAACGGGAGCCGAGCATACCGTTTCGGTCGTCCGGGAGGCACTCAGTTGAATGTCGGCCCATGTCAGGGGCCATCCACCGTGGGGTCAAGGCGCTTCGATACCGTGGCACCCTGATGCCTCAGCGTGGTGGCCGAGACGCCGACAACGAACTGCTCAGTCGCTACCTCGATGAGATTGGCGCACACCCGCTGCTCACCGCGTCCGACGAGCAGGAGCTGGGTGAAATCATCCAGTCGGGGGGCGACGACGCCCAGGCCGCCCGCCGCCGGTTTATTCAGGCCAACCTGCGCCTCGTGGTGTCGGTGGCCAAGCGCTACGACCATGCCCCGATCGGTCTGCTCGACCTGATCCAAGAGGGCAACCTGGGCCTGATGCGGGCCGTTGACCGCTTCGACCACACCCGCGGTTTCAAGTTCTCGAGTTATGCCACGTGGTGGATTCGCCAGTCGATCGGTCGGGCACTCGATGACACGTCCCGGGCCATCAAGGTGCCGCCCCAGGTGCGCGGCTCACTCCCCCTGATCGACCAGGTCACCGAGCGTCTCACCGGCGAGTTGGAGCGCCCACCGACGACTGAGGAGGTCGCCACGGTCACCGGCTTGGCGGCTGAGAACGTGAGCCTTGCCTTGCTGCACCGGCGGCCGATGGCCTCGCTGCAGGAGCCGATCGACGACAGCGGCGAGTTCGACATCGGCGATCTGTTGCAGGACGACGAGGAGAACGGTCCATTCGAAGCAGCCGCCGCGGCGCTGGAACGTCAGGCGCTCAATATCCAACTCTCCCGGCTGCAACCCCGCGAGCGTGAAGTGCTGCAGGCCCGGTTCGGCTGGAACGGCCCGTCGCGCACCGCGCAGGACATCGCCGACGAGATGGATGTCACCCGCGACCAGGTACGTCAGATCGAGGCGAAGGCGCTCGGGAAGTTGCGGCATCCCAGTGTCGCCCGATTATGGGCGTCAAATCAGCGCCGAACGGCCACGACCAGCTGAGTCGGCTGGCGCGTCGCGGTTCTGGCGACGTCATTCATGGCCAGAACCATGATTCACGTCGCCAGAACGGCCCGATCGGACAGGCGGCGGGCTTCGAGCAGCGCGTCGAGCAATTCGGGAGTAGCCGCAGCGACAGGGGCGCGGCGAGCCGCGTAGTCACGGACGATCAGCTCTCGGCCGAGGCCGTCGACCATCAGGGCCCCGGCCTCGTGGCAGACCAGCCAAGCGCCGGCGTAGTCCCAGACGCCATGGCCCGAGACGCAATCAACGAACCCGTCGAGGGTCCCTTCGGCAACGAGGCACAGATCGAGCGCCCCCGCTCCGAGGGTTCGGAACTGGTCCCATCCGAACGGCCGGGCCGGGAATCCCGAGAGCCCGATGAAGCCCTCCGCGATCGTGGTGCAGCTCGATGAGCAGGTAAAACCCATGCCGTCGCGCTGCGCACCCTCGCCGCGGATCGCCGAGTAGCGGGTTCCACTGGCCTGGTTCACGACCAGCGCGGCAAGCGGGCCATACTCGTCGAAGGCCGCCAACGACGTGGCGTACCAGGGCACCCCACGTGACGCGTTGGTCGATCCATCGAGCGGATCGACGATCACGACGATTCTGCGGCCAACATGCTCAGTGCCGCTCTCCTCCGACAGAATCCCGACGCCGGCCGCCCGCAGATGGTCAAGAGCCACGGCGTCGGCCACCAAGTCCGCTGCATACTGCCCCTCACGACGGCCTGATGGCCCCCAGTCGGTCACCCCGGCCAACGCTTCGCTCACGGCGGTTGCGGTGGCATGGAACAGTTCGAGCAGTTCGTGGGGATCTTCGATGGACGCGGCAATGGACACGGCGATGACGGTAGTGACTCCAAACTCCACAAACCATCCGCATCGCACCCTTCAGGTGGCAGGATGGGGGTGTGGCCGTCATCGACGTAGCGGGATTTATCGCCGACATGAAGAATCACGCCGTCGATCACGGTTTTCACGTGCACGACGAGCGGCATTTCGTAGAGACCTACTCCCTTCGTCAGCTGTGGGAGGTCGACCTGCACCCCGAAGAGGCGTGTAGCGGCCCGATCGACCTGCACTTGGCCCTCGACGTCGATCCACGGGCGTTGTTGGGCTTCGAAGATGAGTTCCTGCGGATGGACGACCCCGACGCCGACCCGCCCGAGGGATACAGCTTTCCGTTGCTCTTCACCTGGACGCTGCCCCCGCTCCCCGACCCGCCCGACCTGCTGGTGCTGGCGACCGAGTTGGCCGGAGTAGGCACGATCAACCTGCCGCTCGAAGTCTCAGCGATCGACTCATTCGCATCGGTCACCGATGCGCCCCAGCGCAGCCTGTCGATCGTCGCCCAGGTGCCCGTCAACCTTGCCGACGTCGTGCGCAACGATGACGACTTGTTGTGCGACACTCTCGACCGCTGCCGTGATGTCAGTCTCTTCCTCCTCGAACGCTCCGCCGACTGGTTGGGCGACGAGGCTGAGACCTGATCGTCACCTCCCTCTGCCCCTTTCACTTTCCCAGGAGAACACCCAATGCTCGTTCGTGAGCTGATCGACATCCTCAAGGACTATCCCCAGGGTGCGGAGGTCGAGTTGTCGATCGTCGCCGCCGTCACCGAAGAAGACGACGACATCACCGTCGATCGTTTTTCGGTCGAAGGCGTACTGCCGTGGAACGAGTCACGGGGTGGCCCCGCGTCGGATGACGACGATGACGACGCCCTGGTGGTGTGGTTGATCGGTGGGTCCGATGACGATGTCGACACGTTCCTCGACGCCATCGAAAACCCCGATGATGACGAAGAGGATGAGCACGACCACTCGGATCCAAACCACAAGCACTAGTTCAAGTGGCCTCTTCAGCGTCCGCTGCGCTTTCGCCTCAATCGGCCGCCGAACTACGCCTGGCGGCGTCGACGCTCGGGCCATGAGTGAGTCGCCGGTGCCTGGTGCACCTCGTCGGGAGTTGTCTCCCGGAATGCGTGAGCAGCTCGATCTCGGCTATGTGTTCGGCGGTTTGGCCACGTTCGGGCAGCGACCGTTTCTTACCGACCCGGAGCAGCTCGACGAGTGGCAGCCCGATGTGGCGATCATTGGTGCGCCGTTCGATATCGCCACCACCAACCGACCGGGTGCTCGATTCGGGCCGAGGGCGATTCGATCGTCGGCCTATGAGCCCGGCACATATCACCTCGACCTGGGTATCGAGATCTTCGACCATCTGGAAGTCGTCGACTACGGGGACGCCTACTGTCCGCACGGGCAGACCGAGGCAAGCCACGCCAACATTCGGTCACGGGTGTCCGACGTTGTGTCGCGGGGCATCACCCCGATCATCCTCGGCGGCGATCACTCGATCACGTGGCCCGCGGCGACCGCCGTGGCCGACCACTACGGATACGGCAACGTCGGCATCGTCCACTTCGACGCCCATGCCGATACCGCCGACATCATTGACGGCAACCTCGCATCGCACGGCACCCCGATGCGGCGATTGGTCGAGTCGGGCGCCGTGCTCGGCAAGAACTTCGTCCAGATCGGTCTGCGCGGCTACTGGCCGCCCGCCGACACGTTCGCCTGGATGCAGGAGCAGGGGTTCCGCTGGCACCTGATGAACGAGATTTGGGAGCGGGGCATCAAGCCCGTCATCGAAGACGCCGTGGCCGAAGCACTCGACGGAGCCGAGTACCTGTATCTCAGCGTTGATATCGATGTGCTCGATCCCGGCTTCGCCCCGGGCACCGGCACCCCCGAACCCGGCGGCATGGCCCCCGTCGACCTGCTGCGAATCGTGCGAAATCTGGCGCAACGCACGAACCTGATCGCCATGGACGTCGTCGAGGTCGCGCCGGCCTATGACGTCAGCGACAACACCGTCAACAACGCCCACCGCATCGTGTTCGAAGCCCTCGGTGGACTCGCCTGGAAACGGCGAGAGGCTGAGCGTTCCGCCACCTGACCGAGCCGCCGCCACGGTCGCTCCGCGGCAAACTGGCTACCGTGACCGGAGTGGCTGACGTGCTTTTCGAGGACCGATCGGCCCCATCGCAGATCAGCCGGATGCGACAGGTCGCGCTCGATGCCCTCCGCCAGTATCCGATCACCGTCGCCAGACTTCGCCTGCTCAACCACGGTTTCAACACGACGTTCCGGGTTGACACCACAGATGGCCGCAAGCTGGCCGTGCGGGTCAGCGTGAACTCACGGCGGTCTGCCGGCAACCTTGCTGCCGAGATGGCCTGGCTTGCGGCCTTGTCGACCGACACCGATCTCAATGTGCCGACGCCGCAGCCGAACACCGAAGGCGGGTTGGTGACGCACGTGTGGAGCGACGATCTACGACGCGACACACCGTGCGCGCTGTTCAGTTGGCTTCCGGGACCCGACCTGGACAACGACGACAAGGCGACGCCCGCCCGGCTGCGCGCCGTTGGTCGAGCCACTGCGACACTTCACCGCCACGCCGACCGCTGGGTGATGCCCTCGGATGCCGAGCTTCCCGCTATCGACACCCCGCTGATGGATTCTCCGAACCGGCTCACTGCAGACCATGAGCTGCTGACACCGGAGCGACGAATCATTCTCGACGCGGCCTTCTCGGAAGTCGAAGGCCGCTATCTCGAACTCTTTGATGGCCCCCGTTCTCGCCCGCTGCATGCCGATCTCCACCTTGGCAACCTCAAGTGGCACCGGGGCCGACTGTACGTATTCGACTTCGATGACAGCGGTATGGGCCTGCCGATGCAGGACCTGGCGATCGCCGCGTACTATCTGCGCCCGGCCGCATCCCTGGAGGACGCACTGCTCGCCGGCTACGCCGAAGTCGCCTCGCTGCCGACGTACTCGCCGGCCCAATACGAGGCGGTCGTCGCGAGCCGAAACCTGGTGCTGCTTAACGACATTGTCGACACTGCGAACGCCGGCTTTCGGGAGCTACTTCCCACCTACGTGCCGAACACGATTGCCAAGTTACGTCACTATCTCGAGACCGGGGTGTACCGCCACGATATCGACGGCCTTCTCGTTCGAGGCCGGTGACGACTCAGCCCGTGACCACACCTCTTACAACCCAAGAACCTTGGCGGCGTTGTCGCGGAGGAACTTCGGCCACACCTCATCTTTGAACGGGACGTCGGCGAGCTCGGTCATGATTCGATCGATATGCAGGCCCATCGGGAAGTATCCGGCGTAGATGATCTTGTCGGACCCGCGGCTGTTTGCGTAGTTGATGATCGCCTTCGGATAGTGCTTGGGCGAGAAGGCAGAGGTCGAATAGTAGAGATTCGGCCACTTCAGCATCAGCTTGACGGCCAGATCCTCCCACGGTTCGCAACCGTGTCGGGTGACGAAGACCAGGTCGGGGAAGTCATACATCACCTCGTCGATCAACTCGACGCGCTGCGGGGCGAACGGCAACCGCGGCCCCGGTATGCCGGCGCAGCAGAACACCGGGATGCCGAGCTCCACGCACTTGGCATAGATCGGGTACATTTTCTTGTCGTTGATCGCCACTTGTGGCGAGAGTCCGGCGGGAAACAATGTGACGGCGCGGATGCCATAGGTCTCGTACATCTGGACGATGGTGCGGATGGTCTCCATGCCGCCGTTCGGATCGGCCTCGTACGCGCCAATGAATCGATCAGGATGGCTGGTGAGCGTGTCGAGCCCTATCGGGTTATTCGGCGACACCCCGATCAGCGACCGGCCGATGCCCCACTTGTCCATCAGCGGCAGCAGCAACTCGGCACCCTGCAGCGGCTCCTCAATCGGACCGTCGGCTCCCCGGGCCTGCTCGCTGAACGGCACGTCCTTGAACATGTACTGCGCCGGAAACGCCATCGACTTCGACTCGGCGTCGCGCAGTTGAGCCTGCATGAACGCATAGTTCTGCTGCTTGGCCGTCACCCCGGCGCGCGTTCCCATCATGGTGTCGATGATCCCGATTCCTGATGGCATGGCCATAGCCGTCTCCCC